>DATCXG010000398.1:0-2385 GCA_036565945.1 Gemmatimonadaceae bacterium | reverse complement strand
CAGCTATTCTCTGGCGCGAAGCGTCGGCCGAATTTCTCTGGCGACTAGCCGCGGATCGCGATCTGATTTCTGAGCGCTTCGCCGGCGGCCGCACGCTCGGCGACCTGGTCGCGGTCCGTCCCGGCATCTCCGACGCCCACTGCGGTGGCCGCACTGTGTATGCGCTCACCTTCGCATGTGGGCTTCGTCTGATCTACAAGCCGCGCGGTCTGGGGGTGGACACCGCCTTTGGCGAGCTACTCACTTGGTCGACAAGACACGGAGCGCCGCTCATTGCCCAGTCCACTCCTCCAGCCCTCGCACTCGCCACACACGGCTCTCGCTCTCATACTGAGCCATTCCGCATCGCGCCGCGTGTGCTCGACCGGCACGAGTACGGTTGGGTGGATTACGCTGAGCGGCGCGAGTGCCGCGATATCGCCGAGGTGCGGCGGTACTACGAGCGCACCGGCGCGCTGCTCTGCCTGTTGCACACCCTGGGGAGCACCGACTGTCACTACGAGAACCTCATATCGCACGCAGACTTCCCCATACTCATCGATGTCGAGACGGTACTGCAACCGGACGTCGCCCGCGCCCAACCACCCGCGGACCACGCGCGGAATATCGGGGGCCGCCGGCTCTACGACGACTCGGTTCTTCGGACGGGTATGCTCCCCATCTGGCAGTCCGGCGGAGGTGACATCACCTACGACGTCGGCGGCCTCACGGCATGTGCCGGTCAGGTAACTCCGTTCGTCACGACTCGTTGGACCCACGTCAACACCGACGCCATGCGCATGGTACGAGAGCGCGCCGAGGTGGGTGCATATTCGAACATGCCGCTGCTGGACGGCGCGACTGTATCGCCCAGGGATTACGTGGACGAGATCGTACGCGGCTTCTCCAACATGTACCGATGGCTGGCCGCGAATACGGATGCCCTGCTCGCAGTAGATGGGCCGGTGACTCGACTGGCGCGCCAGCAGGTGCGGTTCATCGCGCGGCCGAGCAGTGTGTACGACCACGTACTGCGCCGCTCGCTCGCGAGCGATGCGCTCCGTGACGGTGCCGCCCGAAGCGTCCAGCTCGAGTTGCTCGCGCGCGGGCTGCTCCACATCTCTCCCCAACTCTGGCCCCTGCTACGGGCAGAGCAGAGTGCACTCGAGCAATTGGACATTCCCGTCTTCACCATGCGGGGTGCCGACACCAGCCTCGCGCTGGGCGACGACAATGCCAGAGTCGCGGTGGCGTGCTCGGGACTCGATGTCGCGCGTTCTCGCTTCCGCGCACTCAGCTCCACCGACCTCGTGCACCAGGTGCAGGTCATCCGCGGTTCATTCGGGCTGCGCTACGCGAGCGACTCGGATGACGATATGGGCGCCGAGGCGCGTGAGGAGGACCAGAGCGGCCGTCGGGCGATGGGTCAGGAGAGGCACCGCTTGGACGATAGCGCGAACGATCGCGGGTACGGCCGCGCGTACAGTGATAACTGTGGCTCCGAGTCTGATCGTGAACACCGGCGGGATGCCAGCAGCGACGTCGGCCAGGAGGAGAAGCGCTCGGACAGGCGCGCGACTGACCGGAGCGATGAATCAGAGGCATGTTCCCGGGCCGAGTTGCTTGCTGCCGCACAGGACATCGCCGATGAGATCCAGCGTATGGCTAACACAGGCGCCGATGGACACGTCACGTGGATCACCATCGAGCCAGTCTCGCCGGCGGGGCGGCATCGTCTCCAAGCGGTGGGCTACGGACTCTACAGCGGCCTCGGAGGGATCGCACTCTTCCTCGCGGCGGCCGCCCGTTGCGGCGACCGTACGGAGCTCGCCGCGCTGGCGAGGCGGGCGCTGCTCCCACTGTGTCAGCGCCTGCGTACACCGCACCCCACGTTCGTGGAGGAATACGGTATCGGCAGTGCGAGCGGTGCCGCGGCAGCGGTCTACACGCTACTCCGTACGGGAACGCTGCTGAATGACGCTGCGCTCATCGACGATGCCGTGCGCGCAGCGCACCAGATCACTCCAGCCGTCGTCACAGCCGATCGCCAGTACGATGTTCTCTACGGGTCGGCGGGCGCCATTCTCGCGCTGCTCGCTCTTCACCGCACACGGCCCGATGCTGTACTGCTCGAGCGCGCGGTCGCCTGCGGTGCGCACTTGCTGGCTTGTCGCCAACCCACCCCCACGAGCGGCGGTCACCGCGCCTGGCCCACGTCCAGTGATCGCATGTTGCTCGGCTTCTCGCACGGTGCGGCAGGCATCGCGTACGCACTGATGCAATTGTACGCTGCGAGCGGGCGTGCCGACTTTCGCGCAGCGGCGCTCGATGCCATAAGCTATGAGGATGCGCTGTTCATGCGGGAGCCGGGCGAATGGCCGGATCTGAGGCGACCAGCGGGAGCGG
>DATCXG010000396.1:0-5718 GCA_036565945.1 Gemmatimonadaceae bacterium | reverse complement strand
GGCTACGATGACCTCATGCAACAGGGCGGCCTCTTCGCCGAGCTGGCCAGGCGGCAGCTGGCATGAGCACCCGATCCGGAGGAGCGCTTGCAGCCATGTTACCACACACTAGCTCGCATATTCGTAGCATCAGCACCGCTGTCGGTGTCTCCGCAATGATGCTCTTCGGGGCCTGCCATTCGTCGCACTCGCCGGCCGAAGAACGGGTCGCCAACGCCAGGCGGGCTACGGGCGACATCGTCATTGGCGTCGCCTGGCCCTGGGCAGCTCGTAAGGAGGTGCGCTACGGCGAAGGCCTGACGATGGCGGTGGACGAGATCAACAGCTCGGGCGGAGTGCGCGGCAGGCGCATCCGCCTCCGCCGGGAGGACGACAGGGAATCGGTGGACGAGGGCGAGCTCGTCGCGCAGCGGCTGGCGAATGATCCTGATGTCGTGGCCGTGATCGGACATTTACAGTCCTACGTATCTGTCCCCGCCTCGGCGATCTATGATCTCTCGGGGCTGGTGATGCTCGCCCCCACCGCCACGGACCCAGCGTTGACTGCGCACGGCTACCCGCGCGTCTTCCGTGCGACCTTCACCGACGAGCAGGTTGGCCGACAGATGGCGGAGTTCGCGGCGCGGCACGGATACGAGCGGATAGGCATCTACTACATCCGCAGCGATTATGGCCGCAACCTCGCGAACGCGTTCGAGGAACGCGCGAATGACCTCGGCCTGCAGGTGCCGGTGCGCCAATCGTACGAGCCGAACGATCCCGCGAGCGATGGCAGCTTCGGGCCCGTGCTGCGTGGCTGGAGGGACATCGGGCTCGACGCGATCTTCCTCGCTGGCGAGGTGCCGTCGGCGGCGCGCGTGATCGTGGCCGCGCGCGAGCAGGGGCTCACCATCCCCATTCTTGGCGGCGATGCAATGAGCTCACCTGAGCTCATCAGCGTTGGTGGGGCGGCGGCCGAGGGAACGGTGGTGGCAACGGCATTCCATCCGGATGAGCCGCGCCCGGAGGTGCGCCGCTTCACTGTGGCGTTCGAGAAGCGCTTCGGCGTGCCGCCGGATGCCGGGTCGGCGCTCGGCTACGATGTCGTGCGCCTGCTGGCGGATGCCATGGAGCGCGCCAATTCCACAGTGCCCGATGCGGTGGCGAGCGCGCTGCACTCCATGCGCGACTGGCTTGGTGTCACGGGCTCGTTCACCTTCGACAGCGCCGGTAATCTGGTAGGCAGGCCGATCGCCAAGATGGTCGTGCGGCAGGGCGGCTTCGCGTATCTGCCCGACTCCATCGCGATCCCCACTCCCTCGATCGCGCTGCGCTCCGCGGGCGCGGCGCGTACGGCCCAGGCGCGGCGCGAAACGCCGTGAGTAATTGGATGAATCAGGATGATCAATCAAGATGATGGATTCCGGATTGCCGTGCTGCGTGCCCATGGCGCGACCGCCGGCGAGGTGGAGGAGCTGCTGGCGTACACTCACAATGCCTTCGAGCAACCAGCCATTATTGGGGCGCGGGAGTATCCGTTGCCTGATGAACCGTTCGTGGCTGCGTGGGAGCGTTACGCGGTCGAGGCGGAGCGGATAGGTGTTTGTGCGTGCTTGCGCCGTCTGCTCATCCAACTGCGATTCCCGGTGGCCGCGGGGATGAGCGCGAGCGATGCCTATCGCGCTGCGATCAGGCGCGGCGTGGTCGACACGGAAGCGGCTCCCTCCGAGGGGCTTCACTTCGTGCGCCCCGATGGGCTGCGACTGCTCATTCACCCCACCGCGGTCGGACGAATTCCGGTGGTGATCGCCGACTTGCGGGAGGATTTCATCTCGCTCATCCAGTCCATAGTGCACAGTAACGAGCCCGTGCCGATTCCCGATTCCATGGGAGCGTGTATCGTGGCGGGCTACAACAACTGGGACAGGATCGCGCAATTGCGTGTGCGATGGGAGCATGCGCACCCCGATGAGCGGTCGACAGAATCCTGGGTGCAGGCATTCCGGGGAATCGTCTCGCGGAAGGAACTGTACCAGGACCGCTTCATCCTGTTGAGCTCAGGGCCCTACAGCGCCGTATCGGCGGAAGCTCTCGGCCTGGGCGAGGAAGAGTGGCTGGCGGCCTCGCTGGTCATCCGCCTGGAGCACGAGTGCACTCACTACTTCACGCGCCGCGCGTTCGGGTCCATGCGCAACTCGCTGCTGGACGAGCTGATCGCCGACTACATGGGGATCGTGGCGGCCGTTGGGCGGTATCGTTCGGATTGGTTCCTCCGCTTCATGGGGCTGGAGTCGTACCCGTGCTACCGGCCCGGCGGTCGATTGGGGAACTACCGGGGCGATCCGCCGCTCTCGGACGGGGCCTTTGCCGTGTTGCAGTCCCTGGTGAAGAGCGCCGCCGAGCACCTGGAGAGCTTCGAGTCTGGGCGCCTGGAGAGCTGCGACGCTGGGCGCTTGCCCGGTGGGCGCGGGCTCGCGGAGGGCGCGGCAATTGTCACCGCACTGGCCCGGCTCGGCCTGGAGGCGTTGGCCTCGGACGACGCCGTCGCGCTGATCGGAGCAATAGTGCGCGGTGCTGATCAGAAAATGGGCGTGAGAGTGACGGTCGGGTGACGTGGGCCGGTATCGTCGCGCGGTAGACGTCGGTGTCGGTAACGTGCCCGATACGGAGCGAGGCCCATGCTGGTCGATTCGCCGTTGCTCGTCGATAGAGGAGGTCAGGTAGAGCTGGCCCGCAACATCGCGCGCCTCTCATACGAGCGGTGGGGTGCGCAGACCCCCACGCTCCTCATCGGCCGACATCGCAAGCTGAGCGATGCGCTGGAGAAGCTCGGGCGCCTGGCCGTCTCGGACAGTCCGGTGCTGATCACCGGAGAGACGGGCACCGGGAAGGAGCTCTTCGCGCGGGCACTCTACCTGCTCAGCGCCCGCACGCGGGCACCGTTTCTCAGTATCAACTGCGGCCGGTATCCCGAGGCTCAGCTGGTTGCCAGCGAGCTGTTCGGTCACAAGCGCGGAAGCTTCACCGGCGCGGTGTCCGACCACCGGGGCATCTTCGAGGAAGCGGACGGCGGAGTCGTATTCCTCGACGAGATCGGAGAGCTCTGCGCGCCGGCGCAGGCGATGCTGCTGCGGCTCCTGAGCGAGGGAGACATCCGACCGGTGGGCGCGAGCCATGCGAAGCACGTGAACGTGCGTGTGGTCGCGGCCACTAATCGCGATCTCAGGGCGATGATCGCGTCCGGCACTTTTCACGCGGATCTCTACTACAGGCTACGCTACCTCCAGGTGCATGTACCACCAGTGCGAGAACGTGGCGACGATTGGGAGTTGATCGCTGACTATCATCTGAAGCGACTCGGCACGCGTGGTACAGTGATGAAATCCTTCTCACGGGAGGCCAGAACGCTTCTGGGTGAGTATCCCTGGCCGGGTAACGTGCGTGAGCTGGTCAGCGTGGTGGACACCGGCTTCCACCTGAGCGATGGGCCGATCATCGAGCCGAGCGACTTCACCGAGCAGTTGGAGGACGTGGCTCGGGAGGAGCAGCTCGGGCGGATCCCGCTCTCCCGGGAGCCGGCCGATCTCATGTCACGGATGACCACCGGTGGCGAGACGTTCTGGGATGCGGTGTATCGTCCATTCATGGATCGGGAACTGAGCCGAGCCGACGTACGAGATCTCGTGGGGCAGGGCCTCATTCGCACCAGGGGGAGCTACAAGAAGCTCCTCGGCACCTTCCGGATCGCCGAGACCGACTACCTGAGGTTCATGGACTTCCTGAGACACCAACGCTTGAAACCCGGGGCGTGACCTGAGCTTTCCGATGACACTGCAGCCCGTGTGCGCTCGGTCAGAAGGGCACATGAACCACGGAGGCACTGGGGAACTGCTTACCTGCAGCACAGAGAACTGCAGGAGAACTGCAGGAGAACGGCAAGCGAGGACGGCAGGCGAGAACTGCAACTGCTTGAACCACGGAGGCACGGGGGCACGGAGAACTGCGAAAAGCTTTGGGAACTGCTCTATCCTCTGGCTCCGGGCGCGGCACTCGGGGCTCCTGAGAGCCTCCGGCTCCCGCTCGCCTCGGCGAGAGGAGCCTCGGATGCGATCCCTCAAAACATTCGCTGTTGCCGTTGCCTTGGCCGTTGCAGTTGCAGTTCCCTCCGTGACTCTGCGTCTCCGTGGTTCAAGCCGTTGCAGTTCTCTCTTGCAGTTCTCTTTTGCCGTTCTCCTGCAGTTCTCTGTGCTGCAGGTAAGCAGTCACCGTAGTTCAGCCGTGCCTCCATGGTTGATGCGGCATTCCGGGATGGGCGCTCGCTCAGGTGCTACTGCCTGCCGCCTCAGGGATATCGCTGACGGCCGGGCGGCGTTGCCACATCGGCGGGGACAGGTGCCCACGGCGCTGAGCGATGCGGATGAGGGGGATGGCGACGGCGAGACAGGCCACCACGGCGATCACCGAGCCCTCGGCGCCGAAGGAGCCGCCGGAGAGCAGGGGCGGGCCGTGCAGCTCGCCGCGGAGCAGTCCGTTGGAGGTGACTCCCGAGACGGCGACGCCGAAGATTCCGCCCTGCACGAAGTTCCAGCCAAAGTGGATGCCGATTGCAAGCCAGAGTCGCCGCGTGGCGAGGTAGGCAGCGCCAAGCAGGACTCCGGCCTCGAGGGCGATCGCGACCGCGGCCACGATCGTGGCGTGCGGGTTGGCCATGTGCAGTAGCCCGAAGATGGTTGCCGTGATGGCCAGCGCGATCCAACTGCCAAGCATGTCCTCGATGTTTCGGAAGAGGATGCCGCGCACGATCAGCTCTTCGACATACGCCGCACCAGCCGCAAGGAGCAGCGGTTGTGCCATGGCCGTCCAGGCGTTCGTACCAGTCACATGGTACCAGCCGCCGGTCCAGAGCACGCCGATCGTGATCGCGAAGAGCAGCATGCCCGTGAGCGCCCCGAATCCCAGCTCGGTCGCGGCACCGTGCACCGTGAACTCAGTGAGCTGGCGCCGCTCCACGAGCCGTACGTAGAGCAGATAGGCCAGATGGACGATGGCGATGGTCGCCACGGTGTACAGGAGGAGCAGTGGGATGCGGTGCGGTGAACCAGCTACGGGCGAGAGGCCCGCGGCTTTCAGTGCGGCGCTCGTGCCATTGAGTGCGGCACTCACGATGATCACCGCGAGCACCATCCGGACCAGCGGGAACTGAATCACGCGACTGGTCCGGGCTTGCCAGCCGGTCCGAGTGGTCGCGCTGACCACGGCGCTCTGCGATGCTGTCATCTCGTCACCTCCATGATGGTACGGGTCACTCCCACAGCAACAGCGAGGGGCACATCTGGGGAAGGCAGAGCCGCAGGAGCCCATAGCCGATCCCCGCAGTTCCTTGGTAGAGCGCCGGGTCGTAAACCCCGGCCACGGACGATGGAAGCAGCCTATATGCGCCCGTGGCGCGGCGCTGGCGGAGGATGGTCGACGCCCGCGCACGGGCGGCTGCGATGAGCGCCGGCATCTCGCGGCGAAGGCCGGCGGTGAGCAGCAACTCTATTCCACCGAAGCTCCCGCAACACAGATTGTCGAGGCATGATGGGGTGGTAGCATCGTCTGCAACGGTACGTACGATTGCTCTCTCGATGTCGTGCCGCAAGTACGGCAGGTCCTCGACCGCCAGGCAGCCGAGTCGTGCGAGCCCGATACCGGCCGCGCCGTGACACCACGTCGCTCCAACGGATCCAATGGCCGCCG
>DATCXG010000367.1:0-5867 GCA_036565945.1 Gemmatimonadaceae bacterium | reverse complement strand
GGTTGATTGAGCGCAGTGGACCAGTACTGGTTGCCGAACGCCGTGAAGAGCAGCGGCGCGGTCTCTCCGGCTACGCGCGCGAGCGCTATGAGCACGCCGGTCACCACGCCGGCTCGCGCTGTGCGGAACACGATGGCGAGCGATGCGCGCCAGTGCGGATAGCCGAGCGCGAGCGCCGCTTCGCGCAGCGCCGTGGGGACGAGGTGCACCATCTCCTCGGTCGTGCGCGCTATCATGGGGATCATCATCGTGCCCAGTGCGATGCCACCGGCGAGAGCCGAGAAGTGGCCGGTGGGGCGAACGATCAGCGTCCAGATGAAGATCCCCGTGACGATCGACGGCAGCCCGTTGAGCACGTCGGAGAGGAAGCGGACGATGTTGGCGAGCGCGGTGCCTCGGCGCTCGGCGAGGAAGAGTCCCGCACCCACACCTACCGGGAGCCCCAACGCGGTCGCGATGGCGATGAGGGTCAGCGTCCCGGCGATGGCGTTGGCCATCCCACCGCCTGCCTCGCCCACCGGACGCGGCATCTGCGTGAAGAAGTCCATTCCAAGCGCGCTCGCGCCGGTCTTCACGAGGTGGAACAGGATGAAGATGAGCGGCAGCGTAGCCAGCACCGCCGCGAGAGCGGTGAGCGCGGCCATCGTTCCGTTAGTCACGCGTCGGGCGCGAAGGCGTCGGGCAGCCCGCGAGTTTGCCACCAGTCTGCCGCGCTGGGCGCTGGCAGGTTCAGTAATCGGGCCGCTCATCTGGCGCTCGGTGCCGCGGCGCGCGATACGCGCCAGACGAGCATGCGCGCGATCGCGTTCACTATTACTGTGATGACGAAGAGCGCGAATCCGACGGCCATCAGCGCCGAGAGGTGAATGTCGCTGGACGCTTCGTTGAATTCGTTCGCGATGAGCGAGGCCATGGTATAGCCGGGCGCCAGGAGTGATGCCGAGATCTCGTGGCGGTTGCCGATGAGCATCGTCACGGCCATTGTCTCACCCAGTGCGCGACCGAGGCCGAGGATCACGCTCCCCACGATGCCTGACTTCGCATACGGCAGTACGGCGCCTCGGATCATCTCCCACTTCGTGGCGCCGAGTGCCAGCGCGGCCTCTCGTTGCGGGCGTGGTACGGCGAGCAATACCTCGCGTGATACAGAGGCGATGTATGGAAGGACCATGATCGCGAGGATCAGGCCCGCCGCTAGCATACTCGGCCCGTACGCCACGCCCGAGAAGAACGGCGTGACCCCGAGACCCAACGTGTCGCGCAGGAATGGGATCACGGGGTCGCGCAGGAGGGGGAGGAGCACGAAGATGCCCCAGAGGCCGTACACCACGCTGGGAATCGCGGCCAGGAGGTCGACGAGGAACCCCACCGGCTGTCGCATCCACCGAGGCGCCAGCTCCGAGAGAAAGATCGAGACCCCGAGCGCGAGTGGCACCGCGATGATGAGAGCGACGATGGATGAGACTATGGTGCCGTAGATCGCCGGTGCCGCGCCGAACTCGCCCGCCACGGGATCCCAGACGCTCGAGGTGAGGAAGCCGAGGCCGAATTGGCGAAACGTTGGCCAGCCGGCCCATGCAAGCCCTCCCGCCACCAGGACGAGGAGCAGCGGCACGCAGAGCGCGAAGCCGGTGATGATTCCGCGGTAGATCCGATCGCCAATCGCCGCGCCGCCACCAGGCAGCACGGCGATGGACTCGTCTCCTCCGCCGCCAATCCTCACGGCAGCTGGCGCGGTATCGAGTGGGGCGCGCGCCATTCTAGAACGCTACCTGCCAGTGCAGGAACCACGTCTCGCTGGTGGCGCCAGCAAGGCCGTCACGTGGCTCGGATTGCTGGTAGTCGAGAGCGAGCGCCGTCCCCTTGGTTGGCTCCCAGAAGATGCCGGCGATGATGTTCCGTAAGCTGCCATCGGCATCTCTGTCTGGTCTGAAACTGTCCCAGCGGAAGATGGCTCCCACGGGGGATTTGCGGGCGGGATCGCCCCACTCGAGCGGTCGTGCGATCGCGAAGGCGCTGTATACCTGCCCCGTGGTGTTGGCCACGAGTCGGCTGGCCGGGGTGTCGCCAGACTCCACCTCGTCAGTGCGCCTCGACCACTCGCCGCCGAGCGTCAGCCGCCGATCCCTGACGCCCACGAAGACACCGTATCGGTTCCGCTCCAGTCCATCGACGATCGGGCTGATCGGGTCGCTCTCGAACTGGCTGGCCTTCTGCCCCACGTACATCCACGGAGATATGGTGAGCGTCTGGAGTAACCCCTTCTTCTGGCCGAGCGGCGTGAGCGATACGCGGAGCGCGAAATCCTTGAACCGGTCGGATTCGGGCGACTCGTAGCCGTTGCCATTGGTGATCGTGCCGTAGATCTCCCCCAGCTTCTTCGGGAGCGTCAACTGCGTGGCGAACCCCAGATCCGAGGAAGAGAAGTAGCCATAGCGATCCGGCCCTACCTTCGAGAGGTAGCGGGGCCAGAAGCTTTCCTCGTGGTCGATCACGACGTTGTTCAGCACTCCCACTCGGGCGAATGCCGAAGCGCCATCGGGTGATCCGGAATTGCGGAGGAAGTCGTACTGCAGGTACGCGTACTTCAGGCGTACTATCCATCCCCCGTACGCGCCGCCGGTGGCATTCTGCTGCTTGATATCGGTCGTGACCCGCACGCTGGCGCGGTCGCCGGCGGGCATCCTGAAGTTCAGGTATGCACGCTCGATATCGAACTTATCGGTGGCTTTCCCGCCGTGCTGCTCTCGCGTGGCGGAGTCGGTAACTACCTGGAAGTTTCCGAAGACCACGCCGGAGAAGTCCAGCCGTGGCGCCGCGGGCTTCGCGGGCTCGGGTGGTGGGGTCTTCGAGCTGTCGGATGTGGTGGCCTGAGCGCCGGCCACGATCGGTATAAGTACCGAAGTCGCGAGCGCCGCGACGACCAGACGAATACGATTCATTCCTCTACACATGTGATGAGTTGGTTATCGTCGCTCACCGTGCGGCCAGTCCGATCGTGCCAACACGCTGTTGGAGTCGCGCGATCATCGAGGGTGGCAGGGGAGCGTAATCGAGGGCTGCAGCGGACGGCCCTCCAGAGCGCAGATACCAGCGGAGGAAGTTTACCAGCTTCTTGCCTTTGACCGGGTCGGCCTGGTTGCGGTAGACAAGGAGGTAGGTGAACGACGAGATGGGGTACGCGGCACTCCCGGGTGCGTTCACTATGGAGACGCGGTAGTCGGTGTTCGCCGGCAACTTGTCAGCTACTCCAGCCGCGGCGGCGGTCACCGATTGGACGGTGGGTGTCACGAAGCTCCCCGCGGCGTTCCCGATGTCGGCGTAGCGGAGGCGGTTCTGCTTCGCGTAGGCGAGCTCCACGTAGCCGATTGCGCCGGGCATCTGCTTCACCTGCCCAGCCACTCCTTCGTTCCCCTTCGCTCCGAGGCCGGTGGGCCACCGCAACTCCTTACCCTTCCCCGGACGGCTGCGCCACGCCGGGCTCACCGTCGAGAGGTAGTCGGAGAAGATGTAGGTGGTGCCGCTACCGTCGGAGCGGTGCACGACGAGGATATCGCTGTTGGGAAGTTTGACTCCACGGTTCAGCGAAGCGATCCGGCTGTCGCTCCATTTCGTGATCTTACCGAGGAAGATGTCGGCCAGCACCGGACCCGAGAGCTTGAGCGCGGGGGCGATACCGGGGAGGTTGTAAGTGATCACCACGGCACCCATCACGGTGGGGAAGTGCAGCACGGGCGCTCGGAGCTTGGCCATCTCCGCATCCGACATCGGGGCATCGGAGGCGCCGAAGTCCACCGTGCGCTCGGTGAGCTGGCGGATGCCGCCGCCCGAGCCGATGGACTGGTAATTGATCCGGACGCCGGTTGCCCGGGCGTAGTCCGAGAACCACTTGCTGTAGACAGGGTAGGGGAACGTCGCTCCGGCGCCGTTGAGATCCTGGGCGTTGGCGGCGTTGGCTCCAGCGGCGAGGACTCCGCCCGCGAGGAGGGCTACTCCCATCATGGCGCCGCGTGCGCGGGCTTTCATGCTTGTCTCCGTTGTATTGACATGCAGGAAAGCTGGGAGCGCCAGGTCAAGGTTCTGTACGTGGCGCGTAACGCTTTTGTAACGGAGTTCAGGAGGGAGTGACGATGGGATCGGGGAAGAAGGCGGTGACTGTCGTACCTTCGCCTGGCTGGCTGGTGGCAGTCACGCGGCCACCGTGGGCCTCGACGAGGTGGCGTACGATCGACAAGCCAAGCCCGGTTCCCCCACCCTCGCGCGAGCGCGCGGGATCGGCGCGATAGAAGCGCTCGAAGACTCGCGGAAGGTGCTCGGCGCTGATCCCGATGCCGGTGTCGCGCACACCGAGCCACACCCCGTCGATGTCGGCTCGCGTGAAGACCGTCACCCTGCCGCCCGGCGGCGTGTAGCGCACAGCATTGTCCACCAGGTTCGCGATGATCTGGCGCACGGCGGTCGGGTCGGCGTGGAGCGTGGCGGCATCGGGCGGCAATTCCACGCTGAAGCTGATGCCCCGGCCGCGCCCCGCCCGCTGCAGGGAGCCGATGATCTCGTCAGCCACGGTCCGCGCATCCACGTCGGTGGCCGCGGGCCGCCAACCGCCGGACTCGATCCGTGACAGGTCTAGAAGATCGTCCACGATGCGGCGCATGCGCTCGGCGTTGGCGCGAATGGTATCGGCGAACTGCCGCCGCTGGGCGATCGGGATGTCGTCGCTCACCAGCGTCTCGGCGAAGCCACCGATCACGGTGAGCGGGGTCTTGAGCTCGTGCGAGACGTTGGCGACGAAGTCGCGACGCACGGCTTCGAGGCGACGGGTGTCGGTGAGATCGATGAACGCGAGTACCGCTCCGCCACCTCTCAGAGCGCGCGCGGTGATCGCGAGGGTGCGTCCACCGATCACCGTCTCCATACGTTGGCCCGGCTCACCCGCCAGAGCCGCGGCGAGCGCGTCGCGCACGACGGTATCGCGGGGTAGTTGGGTGGCCGGGAACGGGGTGGCATTGCCGAGCCGGAGGATGCGTCGGGCACTCTCGTTGACGCGCACCACCTGCCGCTGCGAATCCACGGCGATGACACCCTCGTGCAGCGACTCGATCGCTGCTGCGAGAAGCGCTTCCTCGTTCTGCAGTGCCTGCAACCTGCCGACCAGCTGCTCGGCCATGGAGTGCACGGCCGCGCCCAGCTCGCCCACCTCTCCCGAGGAGGCGAGCGCGGGACGGCGCGAGAAATCGCCAGCTGCGAGCGCGCGAGCGACGTCGCGCAACTCGACGATTGGCCTGGTGAGTCGACGGGCGAAGGCCACCGAGAGCAACAGCGATGCACCGAGGGCGATGAGCCCCGAGAGGAGCACATCGGTTCGCGCGCGCCGGGCAATGCCGGCCAGTTGCGCTGTGCTCACCGAGACGCGCGCCACTCCGTGCCGCGGGCCTGGTACGGCTACGTAGATCTCATCGTCCCCGCGCGATGGGCTCGTACGACGCGACACTCCGATGCCGCCGTTGAGCGCGGCGATCACCTCGGGACGGCCGCCGTGGTTCTCCAGGAGAGTCAGAGCGGCGCCGTCGAACTCGGAGTCTCCCGTGACGCGGCCCGTGGAGTCTATGAGTGTCACGCGATGCCCGAGCGTCCTACCGGCCGTGTTGGCCAGCTCGTCGGGGCTTGCGGCTCCTTCCTCCCATTGCGTCGCTATGAAGCGAGCTTCCCGCGTGATGCGGCTCACCTCCGAGGCGTCGAGCTCCTGACGCAGTCGGACGCTGCTCAGCACCACCACGGTTATCACGAGCACCGTTATGACCAGCAGATAGCCGGCGAAGATACGGTGGGCGATCCTCACGGCTGGTTGGCTCGCGGCAAGCGTAGCC
>DATCXG010000354.1:0-2535 GCA_036565945.1 Gemmatimonadaceae bacterium | reverse complement strand
GGCTACGTCGCATCGGTGACTAGGCGAGCTGACGGCTCACGCCGCCCGGCCGCGGAGATTCGCGCTTCGATGGGAGAGGAGTCGGGGGACGAGTGGCCAGACGACGGGTGGGTCCGCTCGCTCTCGGCGCTCGAGCGCGCCGATTCGATCACCATCGATCCGCACAAGCTGGGCTACGTTCCCTATCCCGCCGGGGCGCTCCTGCTGCGCGACCGGCGGGCGCGCGAGCTGGTGGCGACCGATCCACCCTACCTGCTCCCATCGCAGGGGCTGAACTCCGCCGAGGACCTCTTCCTGGGGCGCTTCATCTTCGAGGGGTCCAAGCCGGGCGCGGCCGCCGCGTCGGTGTGGCTCAGCCACAAGGTGCTGCCGCTCGACGAGCGAGGGTACGGATATCTGATAGAGCGGACCATGGTGGGCGCGCGGCGGATGCACGCGGCGCTCGAGGCGGCCGACTTCGGCCAGCTCCGGATCGTGCTCCTTCCCGCGCCCGACGTGAACATCGTGTGCTACGTGATGCATCATCCGTCGCTCTCAACGTTGGCGGCGGTCAATGCGTTCAACGAACGAATATATGCACGAATGAGCCTCGGCGTCCCCGGGGCATCGCCAACGTACATCATCACGCGTACCCGCCTTCAGGCGCCCATGTATCGGGGCGCAGCGGAGCCACTTCTCGAGCGGCTGGGGGTGTGCGATGCCGATGAATGGGAGACGAGCGGCGCGGAGGGGCTTGTCGTGCTCCGTTCGACCGTGATGGATCCGTTCCTCGTCGCACCACCTCCGGCGCCGGACCACATCACTGGATTCGTCAATGCGCTGCGCTCCGCGGCGCTCGCGTCCCTTGACAAAGGCGGGCCCAGCGAAGATCGTAATCC
Organism: Gemmatimonadaceae bacterium; assembly: GCA_036565945.1. GTDB lineage: Bacteria > Gemmatimonadota > Gemmatimonadetes > Gemmatimonadales > Gemmatimonadaceae > JADGGM01. Next base: position 1,657 of record DATCXG010000354.1, on the reverse strand, counting down.
GGTTTGGGACCCGTAGCGCGCATCCTTCCGAACACCCCCGCGGCACCCTGTCCCCGTTGGCTCCCTCCACATCCGTATCTAATCGGAGAATCGCATGAGTTTGTTCGCGACCAAGAGTATGGCCGTACTCCAGGCGGAGGCGGGCGAAGAGAACACGTTGCGCCGAACGCTTGGTGCCGTGAATCTCGTCACGCTAGGAATCGGCGCCATCATCGGCGCGGGCATCTTCGTTCTTACCGGCACTGCCGCAGCGCAGTACGCCGGACCCGCGATCGCCATCTCGTTCGTGGTGGCCGGCGTGGGATGCCTCTTCGCGGGGCTCTGCTACGCGGAGTTCGCCTCGATGATCCCGATCGCGGGTAGCGCGTACACCTACGGCTAAGCCACCCTGGGCGAGTTCATCGCCTGGATCATCGGGTGGGACCTGATCCTCGAATACCTCTTCGGTGCCGCCACCGTGGCGGTGGGTTGGTCAGGGTACTTCTCGGCGTTCATGTCGGAGATCGGGGTCCACATCCCACCTGCACTCAGCAACGCTCCCTTCGGCGTCGAAGGAACACACCACCTGGTGCGCACCGGGGCGATCGTGAATCTGCCTGCGGCGTTCCTGGTGCTGTTCATGACCGTGCTCCTGGTGATCGGCATCAAGGAGTCCGCCCGCTTCAACAACATCATCGTGTTCGTGAAGCTGGCCATCGTCTTCCTGGTGATCGGCTTCGGCTTCATGTTCGTGAAGCCCGACAACTGGCACCCCTTCATTCCGGAGAACACTGGAACCTCCGGCGCGTTCGGTGTGAGCGGAATCTTCCGCGCGGCCGGAGTGATCTTCTTCGCCTACATCGGCTTCGATGCGGTGTCCACCACCGCTCAGGAGGCGAAGAACCCGCAGCGCGACATGCCGATAGGCATACTGGGGTCGCTGCTGATATGTACGGTGCTCTACATCCTGATGTCGCTCGTCATGACGGGCCTCGCGCACTACACGACGCTCAACGTACCGCACCCGGTGTTCGTGGCGGTGGCCGCCGGCGGCCCCGGACTGGCCTGGCTCGGCCCGATCGTCAACATCGGCGCGATCGCCGGACTCGCCTCGGTGGTGCTCGTGATGCTCATGGCCCAGCCGCGCATCTTCTACTCGATGTCGCGTGACGGACTTCTTCCACCGGTCTTCTCCAAGGTGCACCCGAAGTTCCGCACGCCCTACATCACGACCATCGCGACCGGGATCGTGGCCGCCGTGGTGGCCGCGCTCTTCCCGATCGCGCTGCTCGGTGAGCTCGTGAGCATCGGTACTCTGCTGGCGTTCGTCATCGTGTGCGCGGGAATCATGGTGCTCCGCCGTACCCGCCCCGACTTGCCGCGCCCCTTCCGCACTCCGCTGGTGCCGCTCGTTCCGATCCTCGGCATGATCACATGCGGTTACCTCATGTACTCGCTTCCCGAGGATACCTGGCTCCGGCTGATCATCTGGATGGCGTTGGGCCTCCTGATCTACTTCCTGTACGGAAGGAGGCACTCGAAGCTCGCCCGCGGCGTAGCGGCAAGCCATACCCCCGCGCTCGGGACCGACGACGTCAAGCCGCGCTCCCGCCGCGATTGACGGATGAACTGAGCCCCGGCTCGCGCATCGACTATGTTTAGGAAGCGGCGTCCGCGC
>DATCXG010000338.1:0-2923 GCA_036565945.1 Gemmatimonadaceae bacterium | reverse complement strand
GAGGAACGAGGCCAAAGCGTGCGCGGCGCTCTTCCGAGCCAACCGCGACCGCATCGCCGGCGTCATCGTCACCCTCCCCAACTTCGGTGACGAGGCAGCGGTGGCCGACACGCTGCGCCTGGCAGGACTCGACGTCCCCGTTCTGATCCACGCCAGCGCCGACACGCCGAGCAAGATGGGCATCAAGTTCCGCCGCGACTCGTTCTGCGGGAAGATGTCGGTGTGCAACGCGCTCACCCAGTACGGCATCCGCTACACGCTTCCGTCGCTGCACACCCAGGAGCCAGGATCGGAGAGCTTCCGGCAGGACCTCCGCCGCTTCGCCGGCGTCTGCCGGGTGGTGAACGGTCTGCGGACCGCGCGCATCGGCGCGATCGGAGCCCGGCCCGCCGCCTTCAAGACGGTGCGCTACAGCGAGAAGATCCTCGAGTCGAACGGCATCTCCGTGGAGCCGGTCGACCTCTCCGAGATACTGGGGCGCATCGACCGACTGCCCGATGACGAAGCCGCGGTGCGCGAGTTCCTCGACAGGATCGTCGACTACGTACCCACAGATGGGATCCCGCGGCCGGCGCTCATCAAGATGTCCAAGCTCGGTGTGGTGATAGATCGCTGGATGGCGGAGGTGGATGTCAACATCAGCGCCGTGCAGTGCTGGACCGCCATGGAGGATTTCTTCGGCGTCGTGCCGTGCACGGTCATGAGCATGATGAGCAACAACCTCTTCCCGAGTGCCTGCGAGGTGGATGTGTGCGGCACGGTGAGCATGTACGCGCTCACGCTCGCCTCCGGTACACCGAGCGCGCTGCTCGACTGGAACAACAACTACGGCGACGACCCGAACAAGGCGGTCTGCTTCCACTGCAGCAACCTGCCGAAGCACTTCTTCGAGGACGTCAGGATGGACTTCCAGGAGATCATCGCGGGGACGGTGGGGAAGGACAACACTTACGGCACCTGCGTGGGGCGCGTGAAGGCGGGACCGATGAGCTTCGCCCGCTTCACCACGGATGACCGCACGGGACAGATCCGCGGCTACGTGGGTGATGGCGCCTTCACCGCCGATCCGCTCACCACCTTCGGCGGGGCGGGCGTGGTGGAGATCCCGCGCCTCCAGGATCTCCTCCACTTCATCTGCGCCAACGGCTTCGAGCACCACGTGGCGGCCAACCTGGATCAGTCCGCGTCGATCCTCCACGAGGCCACCACCCGCTATCTCGGGTGGGACGTCAACTGGCACCGGTGATGGAGAGCATGCTCCTGGCCGGAGTGGACTTCGGCACGCAGAGCGTACGCGTCTCGATAGTCGACAGCGTGTCGGGCACGGTGGGATACGGAGTCGCTCAGTACCCGGTCGTGCGCCACCCGAAGGATCCCGACTTCGCCACGCAGTCGCACGAGTCACATATGTCCGCGCTCACCGAGGCTACGCAGCTCGCGCTCCGCACGGCGGGGGTGGACGGTGCTCGCGTGCGCGCGATGGCGCTCGATACCACCGGCTCCACCGTGATTCCGGTTGGCGAGGGGCTCGTGCCGCTCGGCGACTACTACCTCTGGTGCGATCACCGCGCCAAGGAAGAAGCGGCGTGGATCACCGAGGTAGCGCACGAGGAGCGGCTCCCCGCCATCGACCGGTGCGGCGGCGTGTACTCGTCGGAGTGGGGATTCGCCAAGCTCCTCCACTGGCTACGGCACAACCCCGACCGCCGCAGCGACTTCGTGACCGCGCTCGAGCACTGCGACATGGTGGCCGCGGTACTCTGCGGCATCACCGATCCGTGCGACGTGCCGCGCAGCGTGTGCGCCATGGGGCACAAGTGGCTCTGGCACTCCGACCTCGGCGGCTTCCCGTCGGACGACTTCTTCGAGAAGGTAGACCCGCTGCTCGTGGGAATCGGCTCGAAGCTGCAGGGACGCTACCTCACCTCCGACAGGATCGCCGGCTACCTCTCGGCCGAATGGGCCGCGCGGCTCGGACTCTCCGAGGGGATCCCGATTCCAGTGGGCGCCTTCGACGCGCACTGGGATGCCATAGGGGCGGGGATCGCCCAGGGCGACGTGGTGAACGTGATAGGCACCGCCACCTGCATCATGGCGATCGCCGATCGTGCCGAGTACGTGCCGGGTGTGTGCGGGGTGGTGCAGGGCTCGATCCATCCGGCGTTCATGGGGATCGAGGCCGGCCTGTCGGCCACGGGCGATCTCTTCGAAGCCGTGGCGAAGCGTGCCTCCACCACCGTGCGGGAGCTCGCTTCCGGACTGGATGAGTATCGTGCCGGTCAGACGGGGCTGCTCCGGATGACGTGGGACAACGGCGACCGGACCGTGCTCGTGAACCCGCGGCTCGGCGGGGTGACGTTCGGGTGGAACCTGCAGCACAGTGCGCGCGACGAGCTGTTCGCGGCGATCGAGGGGACCGCGTTCCACACGCGGATCATCCTGGAGCGAATGGCCGAGCGAGGCGTGCCCGTGGAGCGGGTGATCCACGCGGGCGGGATCCCGCAGAAGAGCGAGGTCCTGAACCAGGTGTACGCGAACGTGCTGGGCAAGCCGGTGCTCGTTCCCGAGCGCCCGGTGACCAGCCTCGGCTCGGCGCTGGTGGCCGGCGTGGCGGCTGGCGCATTCCCGTCGATCGAGGCAGCGCAGAAGGCGCTCTGTCCACCGTACCGCACGGTGAAGCCCGACCCGACTGCGCACGCGACGTACGATCGGCTGTACGCGATGTACCGGAAGCTGTACTTCGGGCTCGGTGACCCGGGGTCGGAGGCCATCTCGATTGGTGAGATTCTTCCCAAGCTGCGAGCGATAGCGGCCGAGGTACGCGCGGGGAGCTGAAGGACGCTTGCCACCTGTTCGTAACGGGGTCAGTCATCCCCGCGAAAGCGGGGACCCATGTTCGGTTCGGCTAACATGGGTCCCCGCT
>DATCXG010000322.1:0-4484 GCA_036565945.1 Gemmatimonadaceae bacterium | reverse complement strand
CGAACCTGGACGCCCACCGGCACCACCACCGAACATCGACGAGAGCAGGTCGCCGAGCCCGCCCAGCCCGCCGATGTCGAACTCCTCGAAATTCACACCGGCCGTGGAGCCGCGCGAGCCAGCACCGGCGCCGGGACGTGCACCGCCCGGGCGCGCGCCTCCGAACCCGCCACTGAAGGCGCCGAGCCGGCGCATGTCGTCATACTGCTTCCGCTTCTCGGCGTCACCCAGGACATTGTACGCTTCCGAGATCTCCTTGAAGCGCTCCGCCGCTTTGGGATCACCCTGGTTGGCGTCGGGGTGAAATTTCTTGGCCAGCTTGCGGTACTGCTTCTTGATCTCGTCCTGTGAAGCCGAAGCGGACACGCCAAGTGTGGCGTAGAAATCCTTGCTCTGGGCCATGAGTGCTTATGCGCTCCTCATTGTGCCCACTGCTTCACGACTACCCGCGCGGGGCGCAGCAGCTGCCCCTTGAATGAGTAGCCCGGCTGGTAGACCTGAGCGATCAGATGGTCGTCCTCACGGGAGAGCGCGGGCTCGGTGGCAATCGCCTCGTGCACTTCAGGGTTGAACGGCTCGTCCACGGGGGTGAGAACCTCGAGGCCAGCATCGGCGAGCGCGCGCATCAGCTTCTGATCCACGGCGCGCACGCCCTCCACGATGGTGCTCGCATCCACACCATCAGTGCTCACCGAAGTGGCCCTGTCGAGATCGTCGAGAGAATCCAGGATCCGCTTCAGCAATTCACCCTGAGCGCGCACGCCAGCCTCCTGTCGCTCGCGCGCAGTGCGTTTGCGATAGTTGTCGAACTCCGCGGCCAGGCGCAGGTATCTGTCGCGCTGCTCCTCGATCTCCGACTGCGCTACCGGGGGCATGGCTTCCGGAGCGATCGCTCCCGGTCTCGACGCGGACTCAGCGCCCCCGCGGTTGGCATCGGCGACGCCGGGCCGTGCGGCACCTTCCTCGTCACCCACGAACGGCTGCCCGGGCGGAGTACTCACCCCGTTAGCCTGTTCTTCCGACCTTCCATTTTCACCCGTGCTCTCGCCCTGCGGTCCGCCCTCGCGGCCCGTATCACGATTGTCTCGCAACATGAATTCCTTTGAATCGTGTGCATGAACGCCTCACGACGCTCCGCGCGCGGTGATGGCTTCCCAGAACCAGAAATCTCCCTCTCCACGCGCGTAGGTGCAACGGGTGTGCCCCACCGGCACTCGTGCTCACGGCTCGGCACCCACGAGCGTCCTCACCATGTCCAGCGCCGCCTGAGCAGCGCGCAGTCGAACCTCCTCGCGGTCACCCACAAAAACGCGCCCCGACTTGCGTGCCGCGCCGTCCATCTCGACCGCGATCCAGACGGTGCCCACCGGCTTTTCCGCGGAGCCACCGCCCGGTCCGGCGATACCGGTGACGCCAATACCGATCGCAGCACCGGTGCGTTCCCGGACACCTGCCGCCATTCGCTCGGCGACGCGCTCGCTCACCGCGCCGCACTCCCGAATGAGCTCCGCCGGGACGCCGAGCAAAGACTCCTTGATCCGGTTGGCGTAGGCCACGATTCCGCCAAGGTACACGTCACTCGCGCCCGGCACAGCGGTGAGACGCGCCCCCACCAGTCCGCCGGTGCAGCTCTCGGCGGTCGCCACGGACAGTGAGCGTTCGCGGCAGAGTCGCAGCACCACCTCGGCAAGGTCGGTTTTCTCCTCGCCGTACACATATCGGCCAGCACGGCCATAAAGTTTCGCGGCGGCCGCATCGAGCGCACGGTCCGCGGCCTGACGTGGCATTCCCCGCACCGTCACCCGCAAGTCCACGCCCTCCCAGCCCGGGAGGTAGGCCAGAGGGAGTCCACCGACCTCGTCACCTCCGTCGTCCGCCAGCAACTCAGCCAACGCCGACTCGCCTATGCCGGTAGTGCGGAGTATGCGCGATGCGACGACCGTGGGCACCGTGCCGGCTCGCTCGCGCAGCAGGGGAACCACTGTACCACTCAGCAGTCCGCGCATCTCGCGCGGAACGCCGGGCAGCGTGACCACCCACCGCCCGCGCTCATCTTCCAGCCAGAGCCCTGGTGCGGTACCGTACTGGTTCTCCAGAACCCGCGCGCCCACCGGGACGAGCGCCTGGACGACGTTGTTGCGCGGCATCACACGGCCAAACGTTCGGAACCGCGCTTCCAGCCAGCCCAGGACAGCGTCGTCCATGAGAAGCTCGCGCCCGAAGACCGACGCGAGGGCGCTGCGAGTACGATCGTCAGCCGTGGGACCGAGGCCGCCAGTGGTGATCACGGCCCCCGTACGCTCGAGTGCCTCGCGCATCGCACGAGCGATGAGCACGGGATCATCGCCCACCGTATCGTGCTGTGCCACCGACACACCGATCTCCGCCAGCGCGCGCGCCATGAAAGCTGCATTCGTGTCGACGGTCTGGCCGAGCAGAAGCTCGTCACCGATGGTCAGGATCTCAATATTCATGGCAGGTCTTCGTCACTGAGAGACACCGGGGTGGGAAGCGCACAGAGATCGCCGCCGCCATCGCAATCAGCGGGGTGGCATCGCGCCCGCACGAGATCAAGCATCCCCGAACCGTTGCAGGCCCACGGCCAACTGGCAGTCATGGATGCGCCCGGGGCTCTCGTGGCGAACCTACTCCGGCGTCAGGTTGGCTTCGGCAGGCTCCCTCATGCTGAAGCAACTTACCCGAAAACATGCGCGTGGCGGAAGACGCCGTGAGTCGATGCAAGTCATGCTCACGAAGGCTCTGCGCTCAACACGACGGATCTGCGCTTCAATTGGTCCGATGGCACTGTGACGGAGCACGGTACGATGCCCGGCCAACGGCAACACGCATGATCAGCCTGGCACCCGGCTCCCCCGAAACACAGTCACGGCTGACCCTTCAGCGTAGAACGCGGAGTGCGGCGGGCGAGTGAGCACTCGCGTGAAGGCTTCACCGTACAACACCGGATTCGGCGCCTCGAAGCGCGGTTCGACCACCGGTGCAACGTTCCACGGCGAATGGTCGATCTCGTACTCGAGTGTCGCGCCATCCGGCTGGCGTGTGTAGCCCCAGTAGTGCTCGGAGACGAACTCCGCCTCGGAGGGCCGGGTCAGCGGCTCGGAAGGGCCTTCGATGCGCCCCGCCATCCGCCACGCGTCCCGATGGAATTTCCACGCGTACTCTATGTGCTCCGGATGTCCGGCACCTGAGCGCCCGACCCGGTGCGCCATGGGCAGGCGTTGATACGGCTCCCCGTAGACAGAGCGCGCCACCCACGCGACCGCCCGCCTGGGCACGATTTCTCGTACGAACACGACTCCGCGGCGTGGCGGACCGTCAGCGACGCAACGCCGTACATAGAATCTGAGATTCACCTCTTCGAAGGCGCCGTGCAACGGCACTGCGCAGCCAAGCACTCGGGTTCGCAGGAAGCGAAATCCGACAAGACTGATGAGTGTCCGGCCATTCCATGAATCGAGCTGCGTACCGGCGGGCACGAGTGGCTCGAGCAGGCTCGGATCGATCTCGTAGTTCAGCAGCAGTAGATCGCGCCACTCCGCGGTGAGGAACGAGCGGCGATCGGTAGTCACGATGATTCGCTCAGCTGCCATCCGCGCGAGCTGGCGCAGCCGATCGCGATAGACCCTGCAACGCAGTGAGCATCCCCTGCGCGGCATTTCCAAGCATGACCGCATCCACACCGGCCACCACGAGCGTCGCTCCGCGCTCTATCCACGGTTGCACTGCCTCGGCGTTCATCCCGAAAATTCCCACCTGTCGCGACGCGGCCGTACACACATCGACGATCCGCTCAATCGCCGCGCGCACCGCAGGGTGATCGGACCGCCCAGGATGACCCAGGCTGGCAGCCAGGTCGTTCGGCCCCACGAGAACCGCGTCGACGCCCGGCACCAGCGCGATCGCCTCGATGTCATCGACGGCCTGCGAGCTCTCGGCCTGCACCACCACCGTGATCACCTCATTCGCACCGGCGACGTAGTCCCGAATCCGCCGGCCGTAGCCACTGGCGCGCGCGATCCCGACGCCGCGCTTCCCCGCTGGCGGATAGTGCGCGAGCGCCGCCACGTGTGCAGCCTGAGCGGCACTGTGCACCTGCGGAGCGATGATACCCGCCGCACCGGCATCGAGCGCCCGCGCGATTGCCGCATCGTGTTGCGGAGGAACGCGGACAAGGCACGGCGTTCGGCCCGCCGCTCGCATCACGGCAAGCAACTCGCGCGCGTCGAACGGACCGTGCTCTCCATCAACGAACAGCCAATCGAATCCGATATCACCGAGCAGCTCCGCGACCTCTGGTGACGGAAACGAGAGCAAGGTGCCGAGCAGCAAGTCGCCGCGCAGCAGGCGGGCGCGCAGATCCTGGGTCACGAGTCGCTGGTAGAAGGAGATGCAGTGGAAGCGCGGCCTGATCCACACTCCCGATCACCCACCGGACCGATCGACAGCCGCAGGAGCGGCTGGCC
>DATCXG010000317.1:0-5773 GCA_036565945.1 Gemmatimonadaceae bacterium | reverse complement strand
CTCCTGCTCGGCCAGCGCCAGCCGCACCCGAGCTGCGTCCACCTCCTCGCGCGCCGACACAAGGTCGAGCAACGCCCCTCTCACCTCTATCGCTGCCTGCTGTCGCAGATCACGCCGGCGCACTTCGATCTCACGGGTGGTCGCGCGTTGCTCCTCCATCCTCCCCTCGCGCCTGAGTCCATCGAAGATGGGAACCGAGAGCTGTATGCCCCACGTGTAGGTGTTGAGCATGTGTTCCATGTCGAGACCGATCCAACCTTCGTCACCGAATGCCGAGATTCGCGGGAGGCGCTCAGAGCGAATGGCGCTCACGCCCTGCCGAGCCGCTGTGAGGCGTTGGTCGGCGGCGCGCAGGTCAGGTCGCTCGCTGAGTGCGAGTGCGATCGCCGCTGTCTCGCTTGGCGTGGTGTCGCTGACCGAGTTCTCGGTCAGCGAGTCGGTGAGGCGCACGCGCGCGCCGAGCGGGAGTCCGAGAGCGCGCACCAGATCCAACCTCGTTCTGTCGCGTGCATTGCGCGCGACGATGAGCTGGGTGCGCACCGAGGCCAGCTGCGCTCGGGCGCGTGTGACGTCGAGCGCCACGCCGACCCCTGCGGTGAGTTGCGCCTGCGCTATACCTACCAGCGAATCGGCGAGTACAGAATCAGCCAGGCGCGCCGCCAACTGCGCGTCGGCGCGCTGGGTACTGAGGTAAGCAATCGCGGCTATGGTGGCTGCCTCCTCGGCCACGCTGGCGGCGTTAGCCGAGCTAGCGCGCGCCATGCTGCGAGCGCTGCGAACGCGGCCTAGGGCACCGAGATCGAGCAGGTTGATCGATGCATGACCGCGGAGGTCCACGGTGTTCACGCCGCTGATCACCGAGCCGTTGGGATCGAAGCCCGGGAGTGGGATACCGAAAGTGGCGGTATTGAAGCTGCGCCCGTTTCCCAGTGCCACCGCCGAGAAGTCGGGAAGCAGCTCGGCGCGAGCCTGAGTGACGCGGGCCGTCGCCTGGTCCGCGCGGTATCGCGCGGCCACCGCGCTCGCACTCCTGGATTCGGCGAGGCGCGCGGCGTCACCGAGAGAGAGCGGAAGAGAGAGCGTGGTGTCCTGCGCTCTGGCTCCCCGCGCCGTGATCGTGGCTGCCAGCAGTGGAAGAACGGCGCCAAGGCGCCGAAGATAGCGATGAGTGACAATCATTCCGCGGCTCCACTGTCGGGAGCAGTTGATGGCAGGGCGGGCCAGCGCTGGATGGAGTGCAGCATGACATCCAGCAGTTGGTCGAGAACCTCGTCGTCGGACAGATGCACAAGGAACGGGATTCGCTCCCTGTTCCCGCACCAGATGCCGTGCTTGGCCATCATAGCGTGGTGGATTCGGGCTACGGCTTCCGCGTCGACCTCGCGGAATTCTCCTGTCTCCATGCCGTGCCGGATGATGCTGGCCACCAGGCTCATGGAGCGCATCGAGACTTCCTTGATGAAGAACTGCAGCAGGGTTGGGTAACTCTTGAGGTCGCCCTCGACTATGCGGTAGAGTTTGTCGAAGGTGGGTGAGCGCACGTTCTTCCACATCGCGCGCATGTACTGGACGAACTGGTCCGTAGCACTATCGGTGCTGCTGGAGATGCGAACCTGGGCTCGCGTGATGGCCTCGCCCACCATCTGGCGGATCATCTCGCAGAAGAGCGTTTCCTTGTTGGGGAAATAGAGGTAGATCGTGCCCTTTGAGACCCCTGCGCGCTTGGCGATGTCTTCGAGTCGGGCGGCGGATAGCCCGTGTTCGCTGAAGACGTCGAGGGCAGCCTCGATGATCTGCCGTGGCCTCTCCTCGGGCAGTCTGCGCCATCTGGGTTCGGAGCTTGTGGGGTCAGGTACCATGTTGGCATCCAGGCATATCGAGCTACAAGTAACCTACCGGTAAGTTAGTTATTTGGGAATCAAAAAAGCGCCGCAAGGCGCCACAAAAGGGACGGCGACCTCTCGGTCGCCGTCCCCTTGTGCTCGAGCTCACGGTGCAGCCGTTGCTGCCGGCTTCGCGCCTTCCAGACCCGCGTAGTGCACATTAGTGAAGTGCACGATCCCGAGCAGGATTATGAACAGCACTATCCCGCCGACGATCAACCCCAGGAGGCCGCCACGCTTGTCCTCTTGCAGTGGCATCGACATGCTCATCTTTCCTCGCGCTGTGAATGGTGATTGGCGCGTTAATCGACGCGCACCTTGGTCATTGCATCGTTCGGCTGGATCTTGCGCATCACGTCCAGTCCTTCGATCACTTTGCCGAACACGGTATGTACGCCGTTGAGGTGTCGCGTATTTGCCTCGCTCAGCACCACGAAGAACTGACTGCCACCCGTGTCTTTCCCCGCGTGCGCCATCGAGAGAGCGCCCACTTCGTGCTTGCGCGGATTGTTCGCTGTCTCGCACTTGATGGTATAACCGGGTCCGCCCGTGCCGATCTTGCGATCGCCCGGAGGCAGGTCGCGTGAGAACGGATCGCCTCCCTGGACCACGAAATCGGGGATCACACGGTGGAATCTCACTCCGTCGTAGAATCCGCTGTTGGCCAATTTCTCGAAGTTCTCGACAGTGGCCGGCGCATCTTTGTCGTAAAGTTCCGCGACCATGGTGCCGCGGTCGGTGTCTATTGTGGCTTTCTTGGTCATTGAGAACTCTTGGTTCGTGAATCTCGAGTCACGCACCGGCAACGTGCAGTCCGCGGCGCCTCGTATCGGGTCGAAAGTTAACGGCTGCCGGCGTGAGATGCAGCCCGGCCGCTCCGCTTCGATGCGGTAGCCTCGGTCTCGCCCATCCCGAGCTCGTACACGATTCCCCACTCGCGTGGCGTCACCGGTTGCACGGAGAGGCGACTCCCTTTGCGCAGGAGCTCCATCCCCTCGAGACCGGGTACCAGACGTAGTTCTGCGAGGGTGACCGGGCGACGAAATGGCTCCTTCGCGCGGAGATCTACCATGTACCAGACGGGCTTGTCCGGGTCGCTCTTCGGATCGAAGTGCTGCTCGCCGGGATCGAACGCGGTGTGGTCGGGATAGCCCTCGCGCACTACCTCACAGACACCCATGATGGCCGTGGGGTCGGCAATGGAGTGGTAGAAGAAGACGAGGTCGCCCTTTCTGAACTGATCTCGCAGCATGTTGCGAGCCTGGTAGTTTCGCACTCCGTCCCAGAAGGTCGTATGGCGTGGAGCATTCCAGAGATCATCCCACGAGTAGCAATCAGCTTCGGATTTCACCAGCCAGTAGCGTCGTTCGGCAGTCATATTTGCGATGATGGGCAGAGGTCGGCGATGGAGCATTCTCCGCACCTGGGCTTGCGAGCGTCGCATACGCGCCGCCCATGCTCGATGAGGAGATGTGAGAGCATCGTCCATTGCTCGCGCGGAAAGAGCTTCATCAGTGCGCGCTCGATCTTCACCGGGTCGTCTCCGGTGGCGAGGCCTAGCCTGTAGGCGAGGCGCGCCACGTGGGTATCCACCACGACGCCGTCGTTGCGGCCGAACGCGTTGCCGAGGATGACGTTGGCCGTCTTGCGCCCCACGCCTGGCAGAGCGGTGAGCTCCTCCATTGTCGCGGGCACATCGCCGTCGTGCTGCTCCACCAGTGCGCGAGCCATTCCGATCAGGTTCTTCGCTTTGCTTCGAAAGAACCCGGTGCTACGAATGATCGCCTCCAGCTTCTCCTGGTCCGCATTCGCCAGATCGCGCGCGGTGGGATATGCCAGGAAGAGTGCCGGGGTCACCATGTTGACGCGCACGTCGGTGCATTGCGCACTGAGGATCGTGGCTGCGAGCAGTTCGTACGCGTTGCTGTGATTCAGCGCGCAGTGCGCGTCGGGATAGGCCGCCGTGAGACGATCGTAGTATTGCGCCGCGAGAGCAGGAGTCGCCTTCGAGCGCCGTCGCTTCAGGCGCGTCACTTCACGCTTTCCTGCCGACGCCGCGACCAGGCCAGAACATCGTCCGCCGGCATGGTGTTGAGCACATCGCCCGGCTCGAGCCATCCCTTGCGCGCCACCCCGACTCCGATAGCCATGTTGTCGAGCCCACCGGTGGAGTGCGCGTCGGGCCCGATCTCGATCGTGCAGCCGAGCTGCCTGGCGGTCTGGCAGTGCCGCCAATCTATGTCGAGTCGATGTGGGTCGGCGTTCAGCTCCACGGCCACCCCGACAGCCGCCGCCTTCTCGAGTATCGCATCGACGTCGATAGCGTACGGCTCGCGCGTGAGGAGCAAACGTCCGGTGGGGTGGCCCAGTATGGTCACATGGGGGTCATCAAGCGCCCGCAACACGCGCTGGGTCATCGCCCCTCGCTCCATCCCGAACCTGGAATGGACCGAGGCGATCACGTAATCGAACTGGTCGAGCAGCGCCGAGTCGTAATCGACCTTACCATCGGCGAGGATATCGGCCTCGATCCCTTTCAGCACACGGAAGTTCGTGAGCTCCTCGTTGAGGCGGTCTATCTCCTCGTGCTGTTCCAGTACGGCATCGCGCGACAGGCCGCCCGCATAGAATGCCGACTGTGAGTGGTCGGAGATGCCGAGGTATGACCAGCCGTGCGCGCGCGCCGCCGCGGCCATCTCGCTGATGGTCGCCTTGCCGTCGGAGTACTGGGAGTGGCAGTGCAGAACGCCGCGGATGTCGTCCGTGGTGATGAGCGAGGGGAGTTGGTCCGTTCCCGCGGCCAGGAGCTCGCCGCGTCCCTCTCGCAGCTCGGGCTCGATGTACGGGAGGCCGAGGACGCGGTAGAGCGTGGGCTCGTCGGGCACAGGGATAGCGCGGCCGTCGGAGTCGTGCAACTGGTCGTCGGTGATGCTGAACCCGCGCGATGCGGCGTGCGCGTGCAGTTCGCGCAGGTGGTCGGCGCTCCCTGTGGCCCGCCAGAGCCGCATCGCGAAGTTCTCGGGCGGAACGCAGTGCAGATCGAGGAGCGTCCCATCCACGAAGCGGATCGAGACCGAGCTGCCACCGACACCGATTGCATCGCGAGCGCCGGAGACGTGTGCGAACGACGCAGCCACCTCCTCCGGCGATGCCCGGCACGCGGCCACGATATCAATGTCGCGGATTATCTCGCAGTGTCGTCGCACGGACCCAGCGATCTCGGCGCGCTCGACATCGGGGTGCCGGGTCACTGTCGAGAGGAGGCGTCGCGCCTCGGCCAGCGCCTGCGGGTAGAGGGCGAAGTCGCTCGTCTCGCGCAGGTATGCGATGCCCTTGAGGATCTTCTCGGCCGTCTTCTCGCCGAAGCGTGGTAGCCGCGCCAACCGCCCGTCCCTCGCCGCCTCCTCGAGCTCGTGCAGGGTATCGATGCCCAGCCCTTCATGGATGGCGTGGATCTTCGACGTGCCCATGCCCGGGATGCGCAGCATCTCGACGAGGCCTTCGGGTGTGTCCTCGGTGAGCTGCTCGAAGTAGCTCGAGTCTCCCGTCTGATCCAGCTCCACGATTACCGAGAGCGTGGCCGGCCCGATTCCCTTCAGTGCGGCCAGCTCACCCGAGCGAACCAGTGGGCGGATGTCATCCACCTGGAGCCCCATCAGAGAGCGGGCTGCATTACGGTACGCAGCAGTCTTGAACCGGTTCTCACCGTGCAGCTCGAGCAGGTCTCCGATCTGCTCGAGCACGTGCGCTACGGAGCGAGGATCCATGGAGGAAAGATAGCTGGCCGCGAGGGCGAGGGGGAACTACGGGGGGCAGGGGGCAGGGTTCAGGGGGCAGGAACTACAGCGGGATCAGGAAGCAGGGATCAGGGATCAGGAACTGCCTCGGGG
>DATCXG010000274.1:0-5968 GCA_036565945.1 Gemmatimonadaceae bacterium | reverse complement strand
GTGCGGACGGCCACCCCCTCGAGGATGGCCGCCGCTGCCTTGATGTCGGCCAGGCCGACGAGATGTGCGAGCGAAGCTGCTTCGCGTACGGTAGAGGTCATCCCTCACTTTGCAACCGCGGCGCGTCCAGCGCCAGTGGGGTCCGGCCTACTCCTCTTCTTCCGGCAGCACTCCCACCGGCTCGTCGATGCCCTCCTCGTCGCCCGTGTCCTCGTCCTCGATCACAACCCGCGCCACGTCGCATACCCGGTCTCCACCATCCAGGTTCACCAACTTCACTCCCTGGGTGTTCCGGCCGCTCACGCGGATCCCCTTCACCGGCATACGGATAACAATACCGTGCTTGGTGATCAGCATCAGCTCATCGTCGGGGAGCACTTCCTTGAGCGACACCACATTGCCCGTCTTCTCGGTGCGATTGAGGGTGATGATCCCCTTGCCGCCACGCTTCTGGATGCGGTAGTCCTCGATCGGCGAGCGCTTGCCGATGCCCTTCTCGCTGACCACCAGGAGCGTGGCATCTCGCTTCACCACCACCATTCCCTTCACCACGTCGCCCGGCCGCAGCTCTATGCCCTTCACCCCAGTCGTGTCGCGCCCCATCTGACGAGCATCCGACTCGTGGAAGCGGATGGAGAGCCCGTACTGCGTGGCCAGCACTATGTCGTTGGTGCCCGTGGTGACCTGGACATCGATCAGCTCATCTTCGCTATCGATCTTGATAGCCTTGATTCCGTTCGAGCGCGGGTTCGAGTACTGCGATAGCGCCGTCTTCTTCACCGTCCCCAGCTTGGTGACAAAGAGCAGATACTGCGTATCGCTGAACTCGCGCACCGGGACCATGGCCGAGATGGGCGTGTTGGCGGCCACGTTGATCAGATTCACGACCGGCTTTCCCTTCGCCGATCGCCCAGCCTGCGGGATCTCGTGCACCTTGAGCCAGAAACAGCGCCCGTCGTCGGTGAAGAAGAGGATGTAGTCGTGCGTGGATGCGATGAACAGATGCTCGATGAAATCCTCATCCTTGAGCCCCTGCCCGTTGAGTCCGCGCCCGCCGCGCCGCTGTTTCTTGTAAGTGGATACCGAGGTCCGCTTGATGTACCCCGTGTGCGACACGGTGACCACCATGTCTTCCTCGGCGATGAGATCCTCGATCGTGAACTCACCCTCGTCGCTCGTGATCTCCGTGCGGCGGTCGTCGCCGAACTTGGCGGAGATGAGCTGGAGCTCGTCCTTGAGGATCGTCATCCGGCGCTCGCGCGAACCAAGGATGGCGCGCAGATCCTTGATGAGTGCGCGCAGTTCCTTGAGCTCTGCCTCGAGCTTCTCGATCTCCAGGCCAGTGAGCTTGGCCAGGCGCATGTTGAGGATCGCCTCGGCCTGCCGCTCACTGAGCGAGAACCGCGTCTGGAGCCGCGCACTGGCTGAGGGCGTGTCCTCCGCCTTGCGGATGATCTTGATCACCTCGTCGATGTTATCGACGGCGATCTTGAGACCCTCCAGGATGTGCTCCCGATCGAGCGCCTTGTCGAGGTCGTACTGCGTCCGGCGGACGATCACCTCGTGCCGGTGCGCGATGTAGTGCTGGAGCAGCTCCGTGAGCGGCATGACCTTCGGCACGAGCTGCCCGGTATTCTCGTCGGGCACCAGCGCCAGGTTGATCACGCCGAACGTGGCCTGCATCTGGGTGTGCTTGTAGAGCTGGTTCAGCACCACACGAGGGATCGCATCGCGCTTGAGCTCGATGACGACGCGCATTCCCTCGCGACTCGACGACTCGTCACGCAGCGCGCTGATCCCCTCGATCTTCTTCTCGCTGTACATCTCGGCGATCTGCTCGACCAGCCGCGCCTTGTTCACCTGATACGGAATCTCGGTGATGACAATCTGCGACTTGCTGGACGACTCCTTCTCCTCGATCACCGCACGCGCCCGCATCACGATCCGGCCGCGACCCGTTTCCTGGTAGTCCTTGATGCCCTGTCGGCCGTAGATGTAACCGGCCGTCGGGAAATCAGGACCCTTGATGAACTTGCGGATGTCCGCCGGGGTGGCATCGGGATTGTCGACCAGATGGATGATCGCGGCCACCGCCTCACGCAGGTTGTGCGGCGGGATGTTGGTGGCCATACCCACCGCGATACCCGAAGAACCATTGACGATCAGGTTCGGGATACCCGAGGGGAGAACACTCGGCTCCTGGAGCCGGTCGTCGAAGTTGGGCTGGAAGTTGACCGTGTTCTTGTCGATGTCGGCCAGCATCTCCGTGGCAATCGGCGTCAGCCGCGACTCGGTGTACCGGTACGCAGCCGCCCGATCACCGTCGACCGTGCCGAAGTTCCCCTGCCCGTCAACCAGTGGATAGCGCAGCGAGAAGTCCTGTACCATCCGGACGAGCGCGTCGTACACGCTCTGGTCACCGTGCGGGTGGTACTTACCCAGCACGTCACCCACCACCGTAGCGGACTTCTTGAACGGCCGCCCCGGTACTAACCCTAGCTCGTTCATCGCGAAGAGCACTCTCCGGTGCACGGGCTTCAGCCCGTCGCGCACATCGGGGAGAGCACGCGAAACGATGACGCTCATCGAGTAATTGATGAACGATTCCTGGATTTCCTCGTTGATGAGGCGCGGTAGGATGCGTTCCCGGTTGTTCGGAGCGGTCATAGTCCTGCGGTGTCGGGGAGGGAAGAGCGCTGTTGCCCTAACCCCTTAAACATAACCCGCCGGGCCCGTTAAAACAACTTCTCCGGCGGTGTATAAGTTGTGGAATGGCAATACGTTAACGAGGCGCGCCCGCCGCCGGTTCGGTTCGCCGCCTGGCACGGGAAGAGCGGCCAGCCCGGGTGGGGGAATCAGACCCCTCTGCCTAGCGCTCGGGGAGGACGGGTCGCGACGGCTGATCGCTCTCGACGGGCATATCCTCCTCCGCCTCGCGGCGAGCCACGTCGCGCTCGATCAGTGCGCGCTGGGTCCTCATTCGCTCGTACCACTCGCGCGTCACCTCACCCGCCAGTTTGCGGTTGCCGAGTCCGAACGATAGAGCGAAAGCCAGAGCCACCGCACCGAAGACGATCGCGAACGCCACAGTCACTATGTCGCTCGCGATCCCGAGCTGCTGCAAGGCCATGAAGATGGCGAGCACCACCACCAACCCGCGCCCTATCTTCGCCAGCGTGGGCCCGCCCCGGATGCCGCCCGCCGACGCCATGATCAACCCATCCACGAACTCGCCGAGCACCGTCCCCACCACCAGGATCACCACCGCCGCTATCACGCTCGGGATGTAGCTCACCAGCTCCGTGAATACACCGGCGAGCGAGGAGAGTCCCAGCGCGTTGGCCGCGAGCAGGATCACCGAGAACATCACGAGCCAGAAGACGATCGTCGCCAGGAGGCGCGACGGCGTGCGCCGCCAGCCGGTGCGCTCCACCGCGTTGAGCACGCCTCCACGCTCGAGCCAGCTATTGAGACCCATGCGGTCCAGCAGCCTGTCGGTGCCGCGCTCGATGAGCTTGGCCAGCAGATAGCCCGCGAAGAGAACGATGAGCGCGCCGGCCAGCGCCGGTACGTAGTCGGCGAGTTGCAGGAAGCTGGCGCGGATTCGTTCGAGAAAGTCGGTCGTGAGAGGCATTAGGGGCGAGAATCGCTGATTGTGTTGCATGCACCGTGGAACTGTCCACGGATGGGAATTTCCTGGCCGGCGCGGGAGTGACCCGCGCGCCAGCGCTCAGCCTTCGTCTACTGGAAACGGGGGAGAATAACTCTCCGGGCTCTCGTCGTGCGCAGGGAGCGACTCGACCGAGCTCGGCGACCGGACCTCGGGAGGCGAGCCGGGCGCCTCGATCTCGCCGCGCGGTCCGGGCTCGCGCTCCACCAGATCACGAAAACGCGCGAGCTCCAGCTTCATGTGAGCCATCATCGCCATACGTCCAACAGTGCTCCAGGCCAGGCCGCCAACGAGCGACGCTCCGCGCGGCTCGTGCACGCGCCGGACGATGGTCTCGGCGCCATCGGCGATGAAGCTCCAGCGCTCCGACCCGTCCCACGGTCCGCGAAACGAGAACACCACCTCGCGCTCGCTCACGGCCTCCACGACGTATTCGAATACGAGCGCTCCGAACACCTGGATGCGGAAGCGGTCGCCAGGACCCAGGCGCGCGACGCGCGAGTGCAGCGTGACAGAGACATCAGGCGCCACCCAGCGCGTGATCTCCCTGGCGCCGAGGAGGACATCCACAGCACGTCCCGCTGTCGCGGCCACCGCCGTCATCTCCTCTACACGGTCCATGGTTGGAACATAACCCCGTAGTGAGAATTGCCAGCTTCCACCAACCCGAGACGCACCTGGAACGGTCACAGAAGGATGACGATCTTGCCGAACTGCTCGCCAGATTCGAGCCGCTCGAAGGCGGCGCGCCCGGACTCGATGTCGAACACCGAGTCGATCGGTGGAGTGACCGCGCCCTCCGAGAAGGCCCGCATCACCGCGTCCAGCTCCCGGTCGTTTCCCATGGTGGAGCCCATCACGGTCCACTGGTTCCAGAAGAGCCGCCGCACATCGGTCTCCACCATGGGTCCGGTGGTAGCGCCGCAGGTGACGAGCCGCCCCCGCTTGCCGAGCGCCATGAGCGACTGCTTCCAGGTGGCCTCCCCCACGTTGTCGATCACCACATCCACGCCGCGCTTACCGGTGCGCGCACGTACCTCGCGGCCCACGTCCGTGGTGTGGTGGTCGAACACTTCATCGGCACCCAGGGCACGCGCGCGAGCCAGCTTGGCCTCGCTCCCGGAGGTGACCCACACGCGCGCGCCCCGCAACTTGGCGATCTGCAGTGCCGCCAATGCCACGCCGCCACCGATCCCCCAGATGAGTACGAGGTCGCGCTCGCACACCGCCGCCCGCGTCACGACCATGCGCCAGGCGGTGAGCGTTGCCAGGGGGAGCGCGGCCGCCACATCCCAGGGCGTGTCGCGGGCGATGGTCCGCACGTTCGTCGCCGGCACCACCACATAATCGGCGATGGTACCGGGAAGGTGCTCGCCCAGCAGCTTGTAATTGACGCAGAGCGACTGCTCGCCGTCCAGGCAGTACTCGCAGGTGCGGTCGCTGATCCCCGGATTGATCACCACGTGGTCACCGGGCGCCACGCCCTGAACGTCAGGACCAACGGCATCCACCACTCCCGCCCCGTCGCCTCCCATGATCCAGGGCGGCGTGATCGTGACACCGGGCAGCCCCCGGACGACGAAGAGGTCGAGGCGGTTGAGAGCAGCGGCTCGGATGCGCACTCGCACGTCTGTGGCCGAGCGCAGTTCGGGCACCGGAAGGTCGGTCCGATATTCCAGCCGATCCAGTCCGCCGTGGGCGGATATGGTGAGTGCTCGCACGGGTGGGGCGTGGGGTTATATTTGGAAGCTGAATCCAGAGGGAAGCCCACTCACCTGGCAACGCGCCGCGATACACGTCCAATACGGCACCTCCCAAGTATATAAGCCTCTAGGAAAGATGATCTCGATCAAAGTACCGCCGCTCGGCGAATCGATAGTCGAGGCCACGGTCTCGCGCTGGCTCAAGAATGAAGGCGACGCTGTCGCACAGGGCGATACGTTGGTGGAGCTGGAGACAGACAAGATCACGGTCGAAGTGCCCGCGTTCAAGGACGGAGTGCTCGCGAAGCAGCTCCGCCACGAGGGTGACGTCGTGAAGGTCGACGAGGAGCTCGGCCAGCTCGACGCAGGCGCCACGGCAGCCGTGGCAGCGGCACCGTCCGCGGCGCCTGCTGCTACCTCTGCGGCTGTTGCTCCGGCAGGTGCATCCGCCACTGCCTCGGCGGCACCCAATAAGACGCCGACCACGGCGCCCGGCAAGACCGCGCCTGCCGCCCGGAGGCTGGCTGCGGAAGAGAACATCGACCTCGGCACGGTGCCTGGCAGCGGTCGCGGCGGGGTGGTAACGAAGGAAGAC
>DATCXG010000232.1:0-3005 GCA_036565945.1 Gemmatimonadaceae bacterium | reverse complement strand
GCCAGAGGTGGACGCTACGCACCGCCGTAACACCGGGAATGATTCCGGCTCGGGTGACGACAAGGATGCGTTGACCCTCGTGGAACTGGTCCCAGAGCGCTCCACGCCGTGCATTGCCGGCGCCGTGAAGGCGGAGGTATCCGTCGTCGGTGATGGCGCTCACGGCGTAGCCAGCCTCGTCGAGCCCGCACGCTACCACACGGCGCGGCCGCCCCTCGCCACGTCGCAATACGAGGTTGCCCAGGGCGTCCCGTCGCCAACCGGGGAGCGAGCGCGAGATGATATCGGTGGCCTGCTGCTCGTATCCTGGTTGAGCATGGAGCGCGATCCACGACGCTAGTGCGTCCAGCGTGATGGAGTCGGTCGAGGCTGCCGAACCCTGCGCCGCGAGAGGTAGGGCGGTCGTAGTCAGGGCGGCCATGGTCGCGGCGAATGTCGCGGCCAGGATTGGCAGCGTGGCAATCCTGCGAGCACCACTCCCGAGCCAGCCATGGCATCCCGGCGATGCGCGTCTCACAGCTTCAGCCGCTGCGTCAGTCTGCGGGTCGGTCTGCGCGTCAGTCTGCACTTCAGTCGCCGGCCAGCATGGTCGCGATTCCCTGGGCAAGCTCCTCATCATCCTGGGGTCGAAGGGTAAAAGCCAGATTGGGCGTCGGTGTGGTGTTGGATGCGCGCACGATCAGGCCGTCATCGCCGAGTCTCACCTCGCCACGCGCCACTGCATCCACTGCGCGGGGGAGGAGTAAGTGTTCCACGCGAAGAACGCGCGCGGCCAGCGTCTCTGCCGAGTCGCCCGCCAGAACCGGGACCGGCCACTGTGCTATCGTGGCACCCCGGTCGTACTCCTCGTCCACGAAGTGAACCGTGGCGCCGGTCACTCGAGTGCCTGACTCGAGCACCGCGCGGTGCACGCGTCCGCCGTACATTCCCGGACCACCGAAGGCCGGCAGGAGCGCTGGATGCACGTTCACGATCCGCCCGCGATGGGCTCTCACCACTTCGATTGGCACCAGCCGCAGGTACCCAGCGAGGACGACGAGATCTGCTTCGTGATCCCGCAGTAGTCCGTTGACCACGTCGGCATCGGACCCACGGCGCGGCAGCACGTGAGCAGCGATTCCCCAGCCACGCGCAAGCTCGAGTGCGCGCGCGCCTGCCTGGTCCGAAGCTACTAACACGATCTCCGCCGCAGGGTCGCGCCGTCCCGCTCGTTCGGCCTCCCCTCGCAGATAGTCCTGTAGCGCGGCGAGATTCGATCCGCGACCGGATGCCAGCACGGCAATACGATTCAGCATGGGGCGGATGTTATATCGGTCGGCGGGCGGGGGGAACTACGAACTACGGGGTTCAGGGGGCAGGGGGCAGGGTTCAGGCACTGCCTCGCGGGTGGGATCCCTCCCCGAGGAACCCTTTCTGATCCCTGATTCCCGCTTCCTGATCCCGCCGTAGTTCCTGCCCCCTGAACCCTGCACCCTGAATCCTGTAGTTCAGGCACTTTTCCGCGGGTGGGCAGCGTGCTAGTATCCTGTAACCGACCGACGCGTCGGTCGGTTTGTCTGCATCATCCGCTATCCTCGCATGCCTCGAGAACCAGTTCACACTAATGCTGCCACCGATACCGCGGAGCCCACCAAGGGCGAGCGGCGGCGCGAGCGCATCCTCGAGGCAGCGCTGGACGTCTTCACCAGGCGAGGGTACGGCGACGCTGCAATGGATGAGATAGCCGTCGAGTCCGCCACGTCGAAGGGCGGCCTCTATTTCCACTTCCCCAACAAGCAGGCCCTCTTCGGCGTGCTCCTCGATCGTACAGCAGACCTCCTCATGAGTCGACTCGAGGCCGCTGTTGCCGTCGAGACGGACCCGCTTCGCAAGGCCGACGCTGCCATCGCACGTATGCTCCACGTCTTCGGCTCGCACCGCGGCCTGGCCCGTCTTTTCCTCATCGACGCCCACACGCGGGACTTCGTGCCCCATCTCCTCGCCATCCGTGGCCGCTTCGCGGACCGTATAGCGCTCGACCTGGACGAGGGCATCCGCCAGGGTCTCATCCCTCCCTGCGACACCCGGCTGGCCGGTCGGATGTGGTTTGGTGCCGTGAACGAGGTCGTGGTTCAGTGGCTCGTCACGCCCGATGCGCCGCCGCTGGAGTCGTACTACCCGGCGTTGCGCACGATCCTGAGGCGGGGGCTCGGTTCGACCGTCGACTCCACCCCTTCTCCTGTGGCTGCGGAGACCAAGCAGTGAGCGCCGCGATGCCCCGTGCGGTTGGGGGCGGAACGCTGGTGGAGTTCCTGCAGCGTGCCCGCGCACGCGTCCTCGCCACCAGTCGACCGGTCCTCGCTACCTACGTCGAGCCCTTACCCGATCTGGACCCGCTCGATGCCTTCGCCCGCGCCGATGGCGGCATGGAGGATCGCGTTTACTGGGCCCGGCCGAACAAGGGAGTGGCAGTCGCGGGCGTGGGGGCCGCAGTGACCGTGTCACCTTCGGGCGCCGGGCGCTTTGTCACAGCCGGCCGGATGTGGCGCGCCCTCATCGCCGGAGGATTGTGCGACGGACCCGGCGCGATCAACGCGGCGGGCGCCGCGCCAGCCGCGATGGGGACAGACGCCTTTGGCCGTCGCCCCATGTTGCTTGGCGGCTTCCGTTTCGATCCCGCGCGACCGGCCGACCAGGCGTGGCGTGGCTATCCCGATGCCTGGCTCGCCGTGCCGCGTCTCTGCCTGGCAGTCTCCCCGGCCGGCCGCTGGCTGGCCTCGAGCGTCCTCGTGCGGCCAGGTGACGACGCGGCACGGTTGGCTGGTAGCCTGGAGCGCGATCGCGACCGGCTGCTCGGCGTGGGCGCGGTGAGCGAGTCGGCACGCGCCTGGGCGCTGATCGAGGGGAGTTTCCACCAGAGCTCCGCGTCGCCGGATGACTCCGCGCCCGAAAAGTCTGGTGACCCAATGGCTCCTCCGCGCGATGACACCGAGCGGGCCGCGCGCGAGGCCTTCCTGGCGGTCGTG
>DATCXG010000231.1:0-3810 GCA_036565945.1 Gemmatimonadaceae bacterium | reverse complement strand
TGGAGCGGCTCCGGCCAGGCCTGCTGGTTGTACTTGTACCAGTTGAAGTAGCGCACCTTGTACGGGCAGTTGTTGGAGCAGTAGCGCGTGCCCACGCACCGGTTGTAGACCTGGACGTTGAGGCCATCGGGCGAGTGATACGTGGCGTACACGGGGCAGACCGGCTCGCACGGCGCGTTGCCGCAGTGCTGGCAGAGCATCGGAACGAAGCGCGGCTCGAACTCGCCGCCGTCTTCCCCGCCCTCCCAGTAGCGCTCGAGACGAATCCAGTTCATCTCGCGCCCCTTGAGAATATTGCCACCCGGCACGCCGTGCAGAAACGCCGTGTGGGTCATCTGGTACGGCGCACCGACAGTCGGGAGATTGTTCTCCGCGTAGCATGCGGTGACGCACGCCGAGCAGCCGGTGCAGCGGGCGAGGTCGATGGTCATCGCCCAGCGCCGCTTCGCCATCCCGCTCCAGTGATCCGGCGCGTACATCCCCTTCTGCACGCGGGACGGCGAGTCGCCGATCTCGCCCATGGCATCGGCGGCCATCCGCGGGCGCAGTCCGGGCAGGTAGTCTGTGGGCGGCATCCCGGGCACTTCGTGCTCCTCGTGTTCCATCTCGAGGTGCGGAAGCTCATCCACCGGCACCGACAGAGCGATGCCGCGCCCATGTTGGCGAGCCGAACCCTCCGTGGTGACGAGCGGCGTGAACTCGTCCACCTTGGTCAACTGTACCTTGGTCGCGGTCCACGCGAACGAACCCGACGCCGTGTCGAAGCCCACGGGGAGCAGATCGGCCGGGTTCAGCCCCACTCCCATCGCGTAGCGGCCGTACGCCGAGTGTCCCTGGCCGAAGGCCATCGCCACCGTGTTGTCCTGGATCCCCATATAGACGTAAGCAGGCGCTCTGAGCTCGCCCTGCTCGGTCTTGATCTGCAGGACGTCGCCCGAGTCGATCCCCAGCTTCCGTGCGGTCTGCTGGTTTATCTCGATCCAGGACTGCCAGCAGATCTTGGTGACGGGATCGGGGAGCTCCTGGAGCCAGGGCTTGTTGGCGCCGCTGCCATCGCCGAGCGTGGGCGACGGGTACACGACCAGGTAGAAGTCGCCGCTCGTGCTCTCGATGGCTGGAGCCTGCTTCACTCCGGTTACCGGCGGGCGCGCCGCCGGCCGCGCGATGCTTCCACTCCCGATTCCCTTCTGCAACGTGGCCGTGAACGCCGCGCTGCCACCGGGGAAGTTCTCGATGAGCCAGCGCATGTAGTTCTGCGCGGTATAGCGGGCGGCCGTCCGCTGGTTGCCCTTCGCCAGGTCGATCAGAACATCGGCCGTCTGGCGCGTTTCGTAAACCGGATCCATCCCGGGTTGCTGCAGCGAGATGACGTTCGCCATCGGCTGAGCATCGCCCCACGATTCTATGGGATGGTGATCCGGAAGGACGAGATCGCAGAGCTCGGAGCTCTCGTCCGGGTAGCTCGAGAAGCTCACCTTGAAAGGCACCTTGGCGAGCGCCTCGCTCACCTTCGCGGCGCGCGGCAGAGTGAACACGGGGTTCACACCGCGAAGCATGACGAAGGGCACCTGGCCCGCACGCATCCTCTCGACCGCGGCGCTCAGATCCGCATCCGAAGCGATCCCCTCGAGACTCGTGATGGGCTGATCGGGGAGCACCGTGGTGCCGACGTTGCCGAGCTGCTTGTTGAGCTCATTGGCTGCGAGAGCGAGATCCATGGCGCCGGCACCCGAGCCGCTCGCCAGCACGAGGCTCGGCCTGGTGGCCGCCAGCTCGCGCTGCAGCGCTTCGAGCGTCGCGGCCGGAACGCCGCTCGCCTCGGCCGCGCTCTGCACCGAACCGCCAGCCAGCGCCTTCGCGATCGCCAGCTCGGAGCCGGGCTTGCACGCTATCCACTGGTCAGCGTTGCAACCGGTGAGCGAGCGGCGGGGACCGATGTAGACGAAGCGCGGCGCATCCTCGAGCTTGGCTCTCGCATCGGCGAAGTCGAGCTGTTGTGGAACGCTCGCACCCCACGTCTCCAGGAAGTCTGCTCCGATGGAAACGATGAGCTTAGCCGCGCTGAAGGAGAGCGACGGCCACGCGACACCGTACGACTGCCGGTTCGCGGCGAGCACGGCGTGGTCGGCCAGCGCATCGTAGCTCAGGTGCGCCGGCATCCCGAAATCGCCCAGCCAGCGATCGAGGAAGGCCGGGAAGCTCCCGCTCTCATGCTTGTTGATGAACACCGCGTTCCCCGCGCCCCCGCTGCTCTGCACCTCGCCGAGCTTCTGGCTCATGAGCTGCAGCGCCTCCGTCCAGGTAGCCGGGGTGAGCTTTCCACCCTTGCGGATCATCGGTCCGCGATAGCGATCGGGGTTGTAGAGCCCCTGCACCGCGGCCTGGCCACGGGCGCAGAGTGCGCCGCGGTTCAGCGGGTGGTCGGGGTTCCCCTCGAGCTTGAAAGCACGTCCGTCGCGCGTCTCGAGGAGCACACCGCACCCCACCGAGCATTCACGGCAGGTGGAGGCATAGTAGTTGGAGACGCCGGGAACGGTGTCATCCGGCTGAGTGAGATATGGAATCAACCGCTCGACACGGTCGGAGCTGCACCCTATCGCGGCCGTGGTGGCGCTACCGGCGCCGAGGATCTTGAGGAACTCGCGTCGGCCAACCCCCGACGGCGCCGAATTCTCGGTCATTGAGTTTTCCTAGTAATGACAGACGCTGCAGTCGTAACGTGCCTTCCACGCGGGATTCACGTTGCCGACGTGGCAGTTCACACACCATCCCATGTTCAACGAAGCGTACTGATAGACCTGATTCATCTTCTGCACCTGGCCATGGCAGGTCTGGCAGGTGACGCCGGCATTGACGTGCGTCATGTGCGGGAAGTTCACGTAGTCGGGAACGCGGTGAATGCGAATCCAGGGGATCGGCTTCTTCTCGTTCCAGTACTTCTGGAGTTTCGTGAGCTCCGCGCTCTCGAATGCGGGGCGGCCGTTCATGGCGGGCCGCTTGGGACCGATCGCGAGGTGGCACCCCATACAGGTGCTCACGGCCGGGAGGCCGGGGTCGGTCGACTTGTTCGCGGAGTAGTGGCAGTACAGACAGTTCATGCCGAGAGTCTGCACGTGCGTAGGATGCGGGAAGCGGATCGGCTGCTCTGGGGAGCGCCCCTGCGGCGATGACGCAGCGGAGTATCCCCAGGATCCCTTGTCGGTAATGATCGTGTCTGGCCTGGTGGTGGCTCCCTGATACGCCGACAAGAGCACCGCGACCGCCGCCAGAGCAAAGAGCCCCGGAATGACGGCCCACTTCCGCCTCACTGTCATCGCGATTGAAGTTGTTCGAGAACGTGTGTCGCACGGCTCGCGACGGCGTCGCGCACCTGCACGGTCGGCGGGAATCTGTTTGGTGGTAAAGAGAGATGCAAGTGCATGCGGCCGATAATCGTGAACAGCGCGCGAGTTGGTGCCGCACGAATCACGAATTCATTTCTCGTGTTGCAGAGCCGCAACGCTCGCAAGCTCGACGCCGAGCAGTTCATCGGGCAGCAGCGCCATGTTGGCCCGTGGAGTCTGCGTGAGTCGCAACGGCCACGCACTTCCATAGACGAAGCGATCCGGTCCCACGGTGCGCAGCAGATGCGCGAGATCATCTCCTGGCGGTCCCCAGATCCAGGAGATATCCCACCATACGCGCGAGCGCTCCGATGGCGTGAGTCCCCAATGCACCTCCTCCACGAGAGCGCGTCCCGCCGAGGTCACGAGCACGCGCACCCGTTCATCGGCGCGCGCGATGGCTCGGATGGCAGCGCCCTGCAGGTCA
>DATCXG010000210.1:0-3009 GCA_036565945.1 Gemmatimonadaceae bacterium | reverse complement strand
CGGGCACACTCGCTCAGGACTACGACCCCCAGTGGGGTAGCCATAAAAGCCGTAGACCAGATAAAATCGAAGCGCGGACGTTGGAGCGGGCATCATGCGAGAATCAGATAGTCGTGAGTGGTGTGGAGCAGATAGTGGGTGAAGACTGAGCAATCGTGAAGCGGGTATCAGACGGGCATCGGTTCTGGCTCTCTCAAAGCAGAAGGCCCCTCCCGCTGATCAGCGGGAGGGGCCTGGCACGATCATGCAACTACGCGATCGCGCTCACCCCACCCGCTCCGTAAAATACGAATAGCCCGTAAAGAGGGCGGGCGCGTAATAAGCGGAGCGGAAGGTGAGATCGGCGTTCGACATGATTACCAGAATTAATAGCCGCGCAGCGGATGTCAATAGGCGAGCTGAAGTTTATCGCATCGGCGACCCTGGGAAGCCATGCGCGACGCTGCCCAGCCAACGACGAACAGCCCGTTGAGGTTCACCGCACACGCGTGAAGTGCGCGTCGAGACGCGTGCTGGAGCCGGCGAGGCCGCCGGAAGCGGACACCAGATTCAGCGCTCGAGCATCGGCCGTGGCCTGGATGGAACTGACAACGCCGCGCGAGAACATGTCACCAGGCCGGAGGACGATCTTCTCATCATCCACGGTGTAGCTGCCACCGCCTTTCAGCGTGTGCGGCTCTCCGTCGGCCTCGAACCCGGGAATGGGGAGCAGCGGCGCCTTGGTCCAGCGCACGACCACATCATTCGTATAGGTGCCATCGCTCGTGAGAACAATGCGTGCGCCATCCACAGTTCCAGCCACCGTGCCGCCTGCCACATTCATGGTGAACGGAATGGGCGGGCGAGCGCCGGTGGCGCGCTGCAGCACGTAGACGCCGGCGAGATCCGCGAATCGCGACGTCATAGACGATGTACTAGCCACGGACGACGATGGAGGGAGTGGTACCCACGCAGCGGATAGTGAGATGAGGCCGGCCAGCAGGATCGCCGACGCCAGGTGACGAGCACGGGGTCGCTGCCGGTACGGCCGTCCAGCGCCACGACTGGTGGACACTGGACGCGGGGCGCGATCTCTCGAGAACAACATCGGCACTACTGAACTCCCTGTTGGTGTGCAGGGAGATACCCGGCCACCGTGCGGAGGTGCCCCGGACCGCGAATCTGGAAGCCAGCTCTGGAGGAGCCCTACTTCACGGGCCCGATCACACCGTACGACTCCACATGTATCTCGCCGCCCTCGGCCGCGCCGGATCCGATGATCCACACCTTGAAGCCCGCGTGCTCGCGGAGCGCGGCGATCTCCGGGACGAGGCGCACGGTGTCGGACAGCGTGTCGGACGCCGCGAGCCAGATTCCGCCATCTCGGAGAAACACCGTACCCACGTGCGGCCGCTGACCGTTGATGGAGAGCACCTCGTACTCGACCACATCGAGCGTATCCACTATTCCAGTCGGGGCGCTGCTGCCCAGCACCCGCACCGTGGCGCCGGAGAGATGCCGCAACTCGCTCTCGAGCGCTCCCACTAGCCGTATGGGTTTCCGCCCCTCGATCTGGAGCGTGGTGATCAGGAACCGAGCCGTGCCGCTGTTCACGATCTTGCCCGTGAGCCGCTGCTGTTCCGCCGATGTGGGACCGGCGGCGGGTTGCGATGCTGGAGCCGTGTCAGCCGGCGTGACGGACTCCGAATCGGTGCGGGGATCCGAATTCCGCGCGCACGACGTGAGCGCCGCGCCGAGCAATAGGCTGGTTGGTATGAGCATGATTGGTCGCATCACTCGAGCCTCACGATCCAGAGCTGCATACTCGTAGTAGATGGCAGGGTGTTGCCAGAAGCGTCCCTCAATCCCAACGCCGTAGCCGGGCCAGATGTCCCGCTGATCTGGAAGTATGCGGCCGAGCCACCGCGCACAGTCATGGCATGCGTGAAGCTATAGAAGCCGCGCTCGAGCGGGATCAGCGTTGCGGTCGGAACCAGATTGCTCGCAATCCCAGCCAGATTCCAGCTGGGCATCTTCAGCCGCGAGCTCGTGGCCGCCAGCCGGTCGTCCAGGTAGAGGGTGGCGGCCCACTGAGCCAGGAGCAAGTCCATGGGAACGTGTACGACGCTCTCGATCGTGGCAAAGCCAGAGTACGCGTTGTCGATCAGGGCACGGTGGAGTCCCTGCTCCCCACCGGGGAATGTGGGACCGAACTGGTCCGAGAGCCAACGCAGGAACAACGCTGGAACCCCGTACACCTCGCGGCCGTGGAGGCACGGGCCATCGTTTCCCTCGTCAACGGTCCCTAGCCAGCTACACTCTTCCGGCGCGCCTGGCGCGCGGCTGCTTGCCGATCGGAAGCCGTAGTAAACAGCCAGGTCGGTGAAGGTGGGCTCATACCAGTTCACTTCCGACGAACCGGTGGTGTTGAAGGCGATATCGAAGCCGTAGTTATTCCCGGGCTCCCGGCCGTTGATGTCGTGGCCCACAACCTCCTGCGCGAAAGTGGCCTGCCCCTCGGCCTCCCATGAAGTCTGGAATGCAGTGGCCGAGGGGAAGCTGGCGCGGCGGCCGAACTGAATGACGTGGGTGAATTCGTGTGCGATCAGGATCTGTGCGTCCGCCCTCGCCAATTCCAGTGAATAGGGAGCCGGGCTCTCGTAGATACCAGTGATATCCGGCGCCCTGCCGTAGTAGAACTCTCCTTCGTTGCTCGCAGCACACTGGCTGATGGGCACGAGATCGCTGGATACCACGAACCCCAGCACATGCTCCACCTTGTTGACCTCCTTGCTGGTCACGATGACGACTCGACCATTGCCGTCGTGATCGGTCGGCTCTCCGAAGTAGGCGACATCGGTGGCGTAGATCCTGGCATCGAATACGTCGCTCAGCGATTGGAAGTCAGCCGGAGTGTAGCCGCCCTCGGGGTTGGCAATATCCTCGAGCCATATCCCTCTGGTTCCGATGGCTCGTACCACGGTGGTGATGGGAATAGACGTGTCGCAGAAGTCGGCGCCATTCACATCG
>DATCXG010000197.1:0-2058 GCA_036565945.1 Gemmatimonadaceae bacterium | reverse complement strand
CGGCTGGGGTCGTCATCCTGCCGCACGACGTCGAAGCGCACCACACCCGGCTCGCGACTGCTGTTGCGCGCATTATCCAGCGTGGCGGCCTCGAAGGCCTCCACGGAATCAGGCTTCACGTGAACGAACACGTGGACGATGACCATCGGCACCTCGTGGCTCGGGATTGTTCTCGCCGAACAACACAATCGATACGGCAACGATGGGGTCGGGCGTCCCGAACCCGGCCCCGTAGCTCACGCCGCCCGCAGCCGCTTGCTCTTCTTCAGCCAGCGCGCCCAGCTCCAGAGCGCTACCACCAATGCGATACCGACCACGAGCAGCGTGTTCCGGGTCGGATGCGCGCGCCACTCCTGATATACGAGCGAGTCCGCCAGCATCAGCACGAAGGCACCGGCCACCCAGTACGCAGCGCTCCCGTACTCCTTGAGCACCACGCGGCGCCAGTTGAACGCCATCCCTTCCATCGACTCGCGGAAGCCGTTGGGCCGCACCCACCAGCGCGGGACGCGCGCAGCATATGCGTCGTACTCGGCGCCGAACTTCCGGCGCAGGAAGGCCTCCTCCGCTGCCACGATCGCCGCATAGCCGACGAGGAAGAACGGAGCGCCGGCGAGATAGGCGAGCGGCGAGTTCCAGATGACGAGGAGACCGAGGAAAATGAGCAGGTTCCCCACATAGAGTGGGTTGCGCGAGTGGTTGAAGAAGCCGCGCGTCACCAGCTCCTCCGCGTACACCTGCTTGTTCCTGCCGCCGCGGATGATGTACGCATAGCCCACCACCGCCGCACGCAGGGTCTGGCCGAGCAACGCGATGCCGAAGCCGGCGAGATCGAGGATCGCGTCGTAGTCATCGCGCCCGCCCGGCCAGTGCGGGCGGGAGACGATGAAGAGCGCGAGGAGCACCACCGGGAAGACCTGGTCACGGTACTTGAACAGGAAGTTGCCGTAGCGGACGAGCGGGGATGGTGCCCACTCGGTGGTCGCCGCGGCGGCCCGCGATGTCATTTGACGGCGATCATCCCGACGAAGTTGTACCAGCGGAAGAACTCCTGGAACTTGGTGAAACCGCAGTCGAGGAGCAGGTCGCGGTTCTCCTCGATGCGATAGGGGACGAGCACGTTCTCGAGCGCCTCGCGCTTGCGCGAGATCTCCATGTCGGAGTAACCGTGGCGCCGCTTCATCTCGTAGTACTTGTCGATGAAGAGTCGGTTGAAGAGCGTGTCAGCCTCGATGACCTTCTCGGCGAGGATGAGCGCGCCCTGCTTGCGCGTGCCCTCGGCTATGGTCCGGATCACGCGCTCGCGGTGCAGCGGCCGCACGAACTGAAGCGTGAAGAGCATCACCGTGACCGATGCGTCTTCGATCGTGAAGGGCTGGTGCAGATCGGCCAGTCGCATCTGGCGGCGGCGCGACGACGGGAGTGTGGAGAGCTTCTGCTCCGCGCGCTTCAGCATGTCGGGCGCGTTGTCGTAGCCGATGAAGTCGATCGAGGGATCGAGGTGTGACTCGAGAGCCATGAACGTGGTGCCAGTGGAGCAGCCCAGGTCGTAGACTTTCGTGCCGGGAACCGCGAACTCCGCGGCCAGCTCAGCGGTCATGCGCTGGATCTCGCCGTAGAAGGGGACCGATCGGCTCACCATGTTGTCGAAGACGCGCACGGTGGTGGCGTCGAAGGTGAAATCGTCCGATCGCTCGACTGGCTCGGCGAAGATGTCGTCGGTGGGCACGCCACCGGGTGTCACCGGCGCTGGCATGGCGCCATTCATCGTGGTGTCCGTGGCTCGTGCCTGCTCCCCGCTACCGGCTTTCGCTTCGGGATTCATGGGTGATGTCTCTCGATGTGGTGTGTAAACGAATAGCGAATTCCGGGGTGGACCGCTAGCCGTCCCGGCGCCGGCTCAGGGCGCTTCGCACCCGGGGCGAATCGAGCGCTGGCGCCGGGTGAGACGGCTCGAGCTCAGGGAAAGAAGCGGCGTGTGATAGGCGGTTGTGGGCTTCAGCCGGCAGCTTCGGGGCTCGACGGAAGATCGGCTTCACCGCGCCGCGCGTGCCGCAC
>DATCXG010000146.1:0-6510 GCA_036565945.1 Gemmatimonadaceae bacterium | reverse complement strand
GAGACCGTCGCGCACCTGGCATACGACACCGCCGTACTCACCCCGGATGGGCCGCCCATCTCCAACGCGCTCCTGGACAAGCACTTCCTCCGCAAGCACGGCGCGAACGCCTACTACGGACAACCGACACCCGCCTGACGGCGCGGACATCATCAGCACCGGCCGCGGACCTCGGCCGCCACAACCCGCAACTCCGGAAGGATCCCCCCGATCGGTACAGCGCCGGAGTCCGGATCGCCGAGGCCAAAGTAGAGATCCCGGTACAGGGGATAGAGCCGCTCGTAGGTCCGGTGCTCCTCGGCCACCGGTTGGACAACGCGATACGGAGGACAGAGCGCCTGCTGCGCCGCCTCGATGGTGTCGAAGGCACCGGCGGCCACCAGCGCAAACAACGCCGAGCCGAGACTCGTGACCGGACGCTCGGGAACCAGGACCGGTTTGTTCAGCACGTTGGCGTAGACCTGATTGAGCACTTCGCTCTTCTGCGGGATACCGCCGCCGTGGATCACTCGCCGCACCGGCACCCCGTGCTCGCTCATGCGCTCGAGGATGATTCGCGTATGGAACGCGGTACCCTCGACGGCGGCGAACATCTCATCGCGTGCCGTGTGCTGCAGGTTCCACCCCAGCGTCACTCCACCCAGCCGCGGGTTGACCAGCACCGTCCGATCGCCGTTGTCCCAGGACATGCGGAGCAGGCCGGTCTGGCCCGCTCGGTAAGAGCCCAGTCCAGCGGAGAGCTCTCCGACGGACGACCCGGCGCGTCTCGCCACTGCCTCGAAGATGTCGCCAGTGGCGGAGAGCCCGGCCTCGATCCCGGCGTACGATGGATGGACCGACCCCTGCACCACTCCACACACCCCGGGCACGCTGACCGATTGTTTCGCGATGGCCATGATGCACGTGGCAGTTCCCACCACATTCACGACATCGCCCTCGGCGATGCCCGCACCGATCGCGTCCCAGTGGGCGTCGAACGCGCCGACGGGGATCGGGATGCCGGCAGGTAGGCCGAGCCGCGCGGCCCAGTCAGGCGCGAGTCGACCAGCGATGCAGTCAGACGTGAGATAGCGGCCCGGAAGCTTCGCTCCGATGCCCGCGAGCAGCGGGTCGACCTTGCGGAAGAATTCGTCCGGCGGGAAACCGCCGAGATCCGCGTGCCAGAGCCACTTGTGCCCCATAGCGCAGACGCTGCGTGGGACGCAGCGGGGGTCCGTGATGCCGCACAGCGCGGCGGCCACCATGTCACAGTGCTCGAGTGCCGTCACGAACTCGTCGCGGCGCGCGGGGTTGTGCCGGAGCCAGTGCAGCAACTTGGCGAAGCCCCACTCGGACGAGTAAACGCCGCCACACCGTTCGATGGCGGCCAGTCCCTCGGCGTGCGCTACATCGGTGATCCGGGCCGCTTCGTCCTTGGCCCGGTGGTCGCACCAGAGGTAGTAGTCATCGAGCGGTACGAGCCCCTCGCCAACCGGGATCACCGTGGAGCCGGTGGTATCGAGCGCCAACGCCTGCACCATGGCGCCGCTCACCCGCGCGTCGGCGAGTGCTGCGCGCGTCGCATCGGCGAGCGCCGTCATGTGCGACGCATGTGATTGCGTCGCGAAGTCCGGGTCCGTGGGATTGTGGACTACCGGATACCCTGCCACGCCCGATCCCACCGGGCCGTTCCGGCTGTCGACGATGGAGACGCGCACGCTCTGCGTCCCGAAGTCGACGCCGGCGACGAGCATTGTATCCGTCACCAGTGCCCGGTCCTGCCGACGTTCCACTGGAGCTGATGTCTTTGCATCCGGTCCTCAGTGATGTAAGCGCTTGCACTATACGGGGCCGGCAGCCGGAGCGCAAGAACCACCGATTCAGGGAGCCGGATCCGGACGGCCGCGCGCCGCGGCGGAGCGGCGCTTCGCGGCACCGACGCGCGCCTTGGCCGTCGACTCCCGCACTACGAGGTCCGTATCCACGAGGATCTCCTGCCCGCGATCCCGCCGGCTGCGGGTGGCCGGGATCAGTGCCTCGCAGATCAGATGACCGATCTCCTCACGCGGGATGTGGGCGGTCGTGAGTGCGGGGGTGACGAATCCGGAGAGTCCGATGTTGTCGAACCCCGTCACCGAGATGTCATCCGGAACTGCGATCCTCTGGGCGTGCAGCTCGCGCAGCACTCCCACCGCCATGAAGTCGTTCACACACACCATGGCGGTCGGCCGGAATCCGGATGTCAGGACCTCGCGGGCCGCGTTCTGGCCGCCCACCGGTCCGTCCACGCTCGCGGCCGTCATCACCTTCATGCGGGGCGCATATTCCGCCGCCACCTCCAGGAAGGCTCGCTTCCGGTCGCTCAGCGGCTCCAGCGTAGTGTGGTGGCCGATGAACGCCATCCGACGATGCCCGAGCCCGTACAGGTACTCCAGGATTCGCTGGATGCCCTTCCGGTAGTCGACTTTGATGTTGGTGATGTTCGGCCTGGCCGAGCCGACGTCGTAGAACACGACCGGCAGCTTGCTCTCGGCCAGCTCCCGGATGAGGGACGGCTTCATCTCGGAGACGACCACCGCGAGCCCGGAGACCCGGCGGCCGAGCATCAGCCTGACACTGGAGACCAGGTTCTGCGGGCGATAGTCGGTGTTGGCGACCAGGACCTCGTAACCGCGGCGATGGGCGTCGGCCTCCAGCGTCCTGAAGATATCCAGGAAGAAGGGGTTCGCGAGGTTGGATACTATCATGCCGAGGGTGCGGTTCTGGCCGCCAGCCAGCATCCGGGCATTGAGGTTCGGATAGTACTTCAGCTCCTCGACCGCCTGCAGCACCCTGGCGCTCGTACTGCTCTTCACTCGCCCGACGTTGTTCAGCACGCGCGACACGGTGGCGGTTGACACCTTCGCTCGCTTGGCAACATCCTCGAGGTTCATGGGCGACATCCTCTCCTGGCGCGGTAGCGCGCCCGTGGTTGACCAGTCGGGGCAAGTATCTCACAGTCAGTGGCGCAGCACAAGCAGAGGCGCCAACGTTGACAGCGCGAGGCCCGCGCCGTAGTCTTGCAAGCGCTTACACCCTCCTGTCAAACTCCAGGATCCCACCTAATGGAGCTCCCCACGCAGACCACAGGCGAGAAGCCGGAACGCGCCCTGGCAATACCGCGCGCCGCGCGCGCCGTCCTGCAATCGCAGCAGGTGGGCCTCGTCCTGGTGCTCATCGTCATCGGTGCAGCACTCACGGCCAGCGCCGGATCGCATGCCAACCCGGCCACGGGCGCGACGGTCAACAACTTCCTGAACAAATATACGCTCATCCAGATGGCCACCGACGCCAGTGCGTTCGCCATCATGGGAGTGGGCGCCACGATCGTCATCATCGCGGGCGCGATAGATCTCTCCGTCGGCGCCATCTACGCCATTGCGGGCGTCACCATGACCATGGTGCTCCGGGCGGCTGGCCCGCTCGATCCGGCGACCACGCTGCTGCTGGGGCTCGGCACCTGCCTCACGGTGGGCCTGGCGTGCGGTCTGGCCAATGGGTTGATGGTCGTAGGGCTGGGCGTGCACTCGTTCATCATCACGCTAGGTACCATGTGGATCTTCCGTGGGCTGGCCTTCGTCATGAGCCACGCGGAGAGTATCCTCGTACCGCCCGCTCTCACCGCGGTCGCCAAGGCCTCGCTCGGCATGGGCACCGCGCTCTACCCGGTACCGCTCCTGACGATGCTCCTGGTAACGGTGCTCGGCAGCGTCTATCTCGCGCGCACGGTCATGGGCCGGCACGTGTTCGCGGTCGGCGGGAATCCCGAGGCGAGCCGCTTCTCGGGGCTCAACGTCCCACGCATCAATCTCGGGGTCTTCGTGGTGTCGGGCCTCACGGCTGGACTGGCCGCTTTTCTGGGGGCGAGTTTCTACGGGTCGGCGTCGTCCTCGGACGGGAACGGCTACGAGCTCTACGTAATCGCGGCGGCAGTCGTCGGCGGCGCGAGCCTCATGGGCGGGAAAGGAAGCGCCATCAACGCCACGCTCGGCGCGGTGCTCATCGTGCTCATTCGCCAGGCGATACGCACGCTGCACCTCGATCAGAACTATGAATGGATCATCATCGGTGTTGCGATGATCCTCGCGGTCGTGCTGGATCAGGGCGGTACGAAGCTGCTCGCCCGGCGCCTCGCCCGCACCGCCGGGCCCGCGAATCCCCGCAACTCGATGTAAAACTTCACTCTACAGGAGCCGCGGATGCAGGCAACGAGGATGTTCCTACGATTCTGGGTGGGCGCGGTGTGCGCCGCAGGCATGATCGCGTGTGGAGGCAGCGACGATGCCGGCGCAGGCGCGGCCCAGGCGGGTGCTGGTGACGCGGCCGCCGGTAACGGCAAGGTGTTCACGATCGCCATGATCGCCAAGAGCTCCACCAATCCCGTCTTCCTGTCCGCCCGCACCGGCGCCGAAACGGCTGCCGCGGAGCTCTCCAAGGAGCTCGGCACCACGATCAAGATCAACTGGCTCACACCACCATCCGAGAACGCCGAGATGCAGGCGCAACGCATCGCGCAGGCGGTGAACAGTGGCGCCAACGCGATCCTCGTCTCGGCAAGCGACGCGGGGAAGGTCACCGGAGCGATCAATGAAGCGGTGGAGCGGGACGTGCCAGTGATGATGTTCGACAGTGACGCGCCAGCCTCGAAGCGCTTCTCCTTCTACGGCGGCGATGACGAGGCCATGGGGCGCCAGGTCATGGCGGAGCTGGCAACTCAGATGAACGGCGTGGGGAAGATCGCGATCTTCTCGGGCAGTCAGAACGCACCCAACCTCCAGCGTCGGGTGCAGGGCGTCCGCGACGAGGCGAAGAAGCACCCCGGGATCACCATCGTCAACACGTTCAACACGATCGAGACGCCGCAGGACGCGGCGGCAGAAGTACTCCGCGCACAGCGCGCGTATCCCGAGATCCAGGGTTGGGCGATGATCGGTGGCTGGGCCCTGTTCACCCGCGCTCTGCTCACCGATCTCGACCCCACCAAAGTGAAGATCGTGTCGGTGGATGCGCTCCCCGTGGAGCTCGCATACGTGGAGGCTGGGCTCACACCGGTACTGCTCGCCCAGCCTACTTATCTCTGGGGCTATGAGTCGGTGCACACGATTGTAGACCACGTGTACCTGCACAAGCCGGTGCCACAGCACGTCCAGATGGAGCTCGTGCGGGTCTCGAAGGACAACCTCGGAACGTGGGCGCGGCAGCTGGAAGAATGGGGGTACCCGGACGTGGATCCCAAATACCTGGCGCTCCCGAACTAGGGAGCGGTACAATGGCGCAGCCAGCGATCCGATTTTCCGGAGTCACGAAGCGCTTCCCGGGCGTCGTGGCGCTGAAGGAAGTGTCGTTCGAAGTGGCTGCCGGCTGCTGCCACGCGGTGTGCGGAGAGAACGGTGCCGGGAAGAGTACTCTGGGTAAGATTCTCGCCGGCATCCAGCAGCCGGACTCCGGCACGCTCTGGCTCGATGGTCGCGAGGTGAGCTTCGCGAGCCCGCGCGAGGCACTGGCTGCCGGCGTCGCGATGGTGCATCAGGAGCTCGCGTTCTGCGAGAACCTCACCGTGGCCGACAATCTCTGCCTGGGGCGCCTACCGGCGCGCTGGACGCTCGTCGCCCATGCCGCGCTACGTGAGCGCGCCGAGGAGATGCTGGCGGCGATTGGTGCGTCGATCGATCCAACTAGACGTATGGCGACGCTGAGCGTGGCCGAGCAGCAGCTCGTGCAGATCGCCGCGGCAGTGGGGAGCGGCGCCCGCGTCATCATCTTCGATGAGCCAACGAGCAGTCTGAGCGAGGGCGAGGCCGGGCATCTCTACACGCTCGTTGGCCGCCTCAAGGAACGCGGCGTCACTGTTCTCTATGTGTCGCATCGCATGTCGGAGATCTTCCGACTGTGCGAGAGCGCGACCATTCTCCGCGACGGCGAGCACGTTACCACCCAGTCCATCGAATCGCTCG
Organism: Gemmatimonadaceae bacterium; assembly: GCA_036565945.1. Classification (GTDB taxonomy): domain Bacteria; phylum Gemmatimonadota; class Gemmatimonadetes; order Gemmatimonadales; family Gemmatimonadaceae; genus JADGGM01. Next base: position 538 of record DATCXG010000146.1, on the reverse strand, counting down.
ACGAGAGCGCGCTCGTGCAACTCATGATCGGACGCCGCGTGGAGCAGTACTTCCCGGTGCACATGGAGAGCGCTCCGGGGCCGGAAGTCATGCGCGTCGAGGGGTTCTCGCGCCCGGGCCACTTCACCGATGTCTCGTTCTCCCTGCACGCCGGAGAAGTGCTGGGGCTCGCCGGGCTGGTGGGCGCCGGCCGATCGGAGCTCGCTCAGGCACTGTTCGGCCTCGACACCGCGACCACGGGCGCGGTCTACATTCGCAGCCAGCGCGTGAATATCCGCTCTCCGCGTGACGCGATGCGATTGGGCGTGGGCTTCGTGCCCGAGGATCGAAAGAGGCAAGGGCTCGTGCTTCCCATGCGGGCAAGGGAGAACACGACGCTGGCCACGCTCACCGGCCTTGCGCGCCTGGGATGGGTTCGTGGCAGCAGGGAGCGCGAAGTCGCGCGCGCTTACCTCGACCGGCTCCGCGTGCGCACGCCCTCCATCGAAGCCACGACCGCCGGGTTGTCCGGAGGCAACCAGCAGAAGCTGGTGCTGGC
>DATCXG010000114.1:0-4059 GCA_036565945.1 Gemmatimonadaceae bacterium | reverse complement strand
ACGCCATGACTTCCACAAGGACACGCATCTGAAAAGGACACGCATCTGAACATCCCGATCTCTCTCGCATCGGCCGAGCACTACTCATGGGGTGACCAGTGTGACGGATGGCACCTCGTACGCACCGACGACCTGAGCGTCATCCAGGAGAGAATGCCTCCCGATACCGTCGAGGTCCGTCACCGTCACGCACGCGCGCGACAGTTTTTCTACGTGCTCGCGGGTCGGCTCCACCTGGAGGTCGAGGGCACCGTGCACGCACTCGATGCCGGTGTCGGACTCGAGATTGCTCCCGGAGTCGCCCACCAGGCGTTGAACCGTGGTAGAGTGGATGTTCGGTTCCTGGTCATCTCGCAGCCGCCCAGTCACGGTGATCGCGAGCTCGCGCCGCTCGCTCCCTGACGAAGCGCCATAGGTCCCCCGCCCTTGTGTCCCATCGCCCCGCACGGGATAATGGAGCCGTCCCTTCAACGAGTACTCGAATGTCCCGACCCCTCGGGCTGCACTCCCTGCGCGTGTGGCTCGCGCCTGCCGCGATTCTCATCCTCCTGCCTGGCTGCGCACCGAAGCCTGGCGCTTCGGCTTCGGCCTCGGCCGCCGCATCGATGACAGACGGCACCTCCGGCTGGCACTCCCTTCTCGACAGCACCGTCACCGCCGGCTGGCGCGGCTACCGGTCGGACAGTCTGCCCAGCGCCTGGCACCTGGTGGGCGACACGCTCACCAAGTCGGTGGGTAGCGACGACATCATCACCCGCGAGCGCTACGGAGACTTCGAGCTCGAGCTCGACTGGAAGCTCTCCGCGGGCGGCAACGCGGGCATCTTCTACCGCGCCACCGAGGAATACGATCACATCTACTGGAGCGGGCCTGAGTATCAGCTCCTCGACGACGCACGGCATCCCGATGGCCGGAGCCGCCTCACGGCCGCCGGCTCCGCCTACGGGCTCTATCCGTCGCCGGCCGGGATCGTGAAGCCGGCGGGCGAGTGGAACCACACCCGGATCATCGCTCGCGGCGCGCATGTGGAGCACTGGCTCAACGGCGAGAAACTCCTCGAGTACGAGTTGTGGAGTCCCGACTGGCAGTCGCGCGTGGCAAAGAGCAAGTTCGGGGAGTGGCCCAACTACGGGCGCGCGCACAGCGGCTACATCGGCATCCAGGGTGATCACAACGGCACCCTCGAGCTCCGCAACATCCGCATCCGCCCGCTCCGGTGAATCAGCCACGCTAGTGAGGCAATCGCTCCGGTGGGCCGGCAGCTCCTGATGAGCCGGTAGCTCCATTGAGCCAGTAGCTCCGGTGAGGATGTCGCCTCGGTAATCCGGCGCTTCCCAATCGTGCGGCTACCCCCACTCACTGCACGCCGCGCCCCCGCGCTCCACCACCCATCCTGGCCCGCTACCCGCATCCCTACCGTCATGGCTTCCTCCGACCCGAAGCAGATCTCTCGCCGCGAGTTCGTGGCCGATGCCACCAAGGCGGCCGCCGCATTCGCCGTCGCGCCCACAATCGTCCCGCGCCACGTGCTCGGCCGCGGTTTTCTCGCGCCGAGTGATACGCTCGCGGTGGCGTGCGTGGGGATCGGTGGGATGGGGATGAGCAACATGAGCGCCCTCGCCAAGGGAGGCGAGCGCATCGTCGCCATCTGCGACGTGGACTTCCCCTACGTGGAGCGCTCGATCGCCGGACGGTTCCGGCAGTGGGATGGCAAGACCGCTGACGACGAGGCCGATGCTCGTCGCATCCGCGATGCATACACGAAGGCCGCGAAGTACGCCGACTTCCGCGAGATGCTGGACAAGCAGAAGGACATCGACGCGGTAGTGGTAGCCACGCCCGACCAGATGCACGCGACCATCGCCCACGCGGCAATGCGAGCCAGGAAGCACGTCTACGTGCAGAAGCCGCTCACGTACACCGTGTACGAGTCTCGCCTCCTCGCCAGAACCGCGAAGGAGACCGGCGTCGTCACGCAGATGGGGAACCAGGGTCATTCGTTCGAGGGAACGCGTCGCATCGTGGAACTGATCGCCGCCGGTGTGATTGGCCCCGTGCGCGAGGTGCACGTCTGGACCGACCGGCCGCAGCGCTACTGGGCGCAGGGCATCCCGCGCCCGGGCTCCGGCAAGCCGAGCCCTCGTTCAGTAACACAGGCGGCAACGTCCGATGGCGACTCGGACGCACCGCGACCACCGAGGCGCTGGAACATCCGCACCGTGGACAACGCGATCCTGGCCGCGATGGCGGAGGATCCGCAGACGCCGCCCCCTGGCCTCGACTGGCAGCTCTTCCTGGGCGCAGCGAAGGACATCCCCTACCACCCCGCGTACCACCCGTTCAGTTGGCGCGGCTGGGTGGACTTCGGTGTGAGCGCCATCGGCGACATGGGCGCCCACCTCATGGACCAGCCCTTCTGGGCGCTCGGACTCGACTATCCGAAGACCGTCGTCTCGACCTCCACGCCGTGGGGCTCGCCGTCATCGGACCCAGGGTCGTACCCGCTGGCGATGACCACGCAGTACGAGTTCGCGGCGCGCGGCAGCCAGCCGCCGGTGAAGCTCACCTGGTACGACGGTGGTCTGACGCCACTCGTGGCGCCCGACATCCCGCGTCCAGGCGGCGACGGCGGCGGTGGGATCTTCATCGGCGAGAAGGGCTACCTGACCTACGAGACCTACGGCGACAACCCCAAGGTCTACCCCGAGGCGCTGGCCGCCGCGGCGGCCGCGGTGCCGAAGACGCTCGAGCGCGTGGACGTGCCGCACGAGATCAACTGGGCGCAGGCGTGCAAGGGGCAGGGTCGGGCGAGCTCGCCGTTCGACTACGCAGCGCGTCTCACGGAGACGATGTTGCTCGGCGTCGTGGCGCTCAAGGCGGGGCAGGGGAGACAGCTCGTCTACGACGGCGCGGCAATGCGCGTGACCAATGTGCCAGAGGCGAATGCGTACCTGACACGGGAGTATCGAGCGGGGTGGGAGCTGTGAGGGGAGAGGAGCACCGAGCCGTTGATTCAGCGCTGACGAACTAGCTGCATACTCCCGAATCCGGGGCTCTCGCAATCAGTCCACCGTCACTACTCCCGACCCCCGACCCATGACCGATCTCTGGGATTCAGCCGCGCCCGAGTCGCTGCGCCACTCCCTCGAGAGCTACGACGACGTGGTAGCTCGGCAGGGAGTCTCTAGGCTCCCCGATCTCGACCGCTGGTATCGCGATGAGCTTCCACACGCGATCGCCACGCGCCGGCCCGCGCACGTGACTCTCCCAGAGCTGGCGCGGCTCACCGAGTGGAAGATGGCCCGGGGAGTGTGGCGCGCGCGGAACCTCGTCCTGGTGCGCAGTAACGAGCCGGACGCAGTCGTCGAGACCAGCACCGACGCCCTCTCCAGGATTCCGCACCCCACCCAGCCGATCGCCGTCCTGGCAACGCTCAAGGGAGTGGGCCCCGCTACGGCCTCCGCAGTCACGGCCGCCTTCGCTCCGGAAATCTATCCATTCTTCGACGAGCTCGTAGCCGCGCAGCTTCCTGAGCTGGGCAAGGTCGCTTGGACACTGGGCTACTACACGCGCTACGCGGCGGCACTCCGAGATCGCGCGGGGCAACTCGGCCACGGTTGGACGCCGGTGATGTTGGAGCGCGCCCTCTGGGCGCACGTCGGTGGCAAGGCCGGAGCCGCGTAGCGGAGACGATAGACGTCGTACGGGATCGCGGTGAGTGTACTGAATGCCGTCCGCGAGAAGCGGCGTTCATCGAGAATCCGGGATGGGAGGCACGTATGTGGAGTCGTGTGATCACGTGTACCACCGCCATGCTGATGTGTGTGGTCGGCAACTCGTCGGCGCGCGCACAGACCAACCCGAAGAGCCAATTGGGGACAGTGACTCAGCAACTCGTCGATACCCGCATCGAGCTGAGATACCGCCGTCCAGTCGCGCGGGGCCGCGCGCTCTTCGGTGCGCTCGTCCCGTGGGGCGAGATCTGGACGCCGAGCGCGGACAGCGCCGCGGTGCTGAGCATCTCCGGCCCCATCACGGTCAACGGTGAGCCGCTGCCCG
>DATCXG010000111.1:0-7872 GCA_036565945.1 Gemmatimonadaceae bacterium | reverse complement strand
TCGCGCAACGCGGCGCCAGCGCCGCGATCGACATATCTGATGGACTCACGGGCGATGCGGCGCACCTCGCGGCAGCCAGTGGAGCCAGCCTCGTGCTGACCCTCGATACGCTGCTCACGGTGAGCGGAATCTCTGTCAGCGATGCCATCGCAAGCGGGGAGGAGTACGAACTACTCGTCGCCGCGCCCGGAATCGACACCGCCGCTTTCGAGCGCGACCTCGGTGTGCCCATCAGGGCCATCGGGCGCGTGGAGCGGGGGGCCGCAGGCGTACAGGCGTTCCTCGACGGAGCGCGCGTTGCGCTGCCCGGCGGCTTTGACCACTTTTCCTGACGATGCGCGCACTACTCGCTTACCCTACCATGTTCGTCATGACCCTGCTGCTGGGCATCCCGGTCATCGTTGTCTCCCTCATGCGTGTGAGAATAGACCCCGACAGCCTGTTGGGGCGTGCACCGCGACTGTGGGGGAGGACGGTGCTCCGCGCGGCCGGTGTGAGGTTGGCGCTGCATGGTACGGAGCACATAGCGCCGCCCGGCCAGGCGCGTGTCTACGTGTCCAATCACGTGAGCTGGTTCGAGATATTCGGGCTTGCGGCTATTCTGCCGCGCTGCCGCTTCGTGGCCAAGAAGGAGATCGCCGCGCTCCCCATTTTTGGTAGGGCGGCCGGAGAGGTGGCGGCGATCTTCATAGACAGGGGCAACCGCAAGGCTGCATTCGACTCCTATGCCGATGCTGCGGGGAAGATGAAGGGTGGCACGTCGGTTGTGGTGTTCCCCGAGGGTACACGCGGCTATTCCTACGCTCTGCGCCCCTTCAAGAAGGGGCCGTTCGTGCTGGCCATAGCCGCGCAGGCGCCAGTGGTGCCGGTGGTGAGTAGGGGTACGCGCGAGATCCAGGCGAAGGGGCAAGTGGCGATCCACTCTGGCGTGTGCGAGCTCACCTTCCTCGAGCCGATCCCCACCGCTGGGATGACGTACGACGATCGCGAGCGGCTGATGAACATCGTCTGGCACCGCATGGCTGCGGAGCTGGAGCGCGCGGGCGCACGCGGTGACGAGCACACCGAGGCCGGTCGTCAACCTTCGGCAGGGGCGCTGCCCCACGAGCCCTGAGGCGCCCGGCTGCCGTTCTTCACGACTTTCCCATTTCCGCCCATATCAACCAATCTTTCAATGTCCGAGATAGTAGAGATTCGCGCGCGTGAGATCCTCGACAGCCGTGGCAACCCCACAGTGGAGGCGGACGTCATCCTCCAGAGCGGCGCGGTAGGTCGCGCGGCCGTGCCTAGCGGTGCGTCCACGGGCGAGCACGAAGCGCTCGAATTACGCGATGGTGATCCCACGCGTTACGGCGGGAAGGGCGTGCTACGAGCCGTGCAGCACATCGAGGAGAGCATTGCTCCCGCGGTCCGCGGGATGGATGTTCTCGATCAGATGGCGCTCGACAGAGCGATGCTCGAGCTCGATGGAACGCCGAACAAGGAGCGGCTCGGCGCCAACTCCATTCTCGCCGTATCGATGGCGGCGGCGCGCTCGGCGGCCGAAGAGCTGGGTCTGCCCCTGTTTCGCTACCTCGGTGGCCCCATGGCCCGGACGCTCCCGGTGCCCATGATGAATATCCTGAACGGTGGGGCGCACGCCACCAACACCGTGGACTTCCAGGAGTTCATGATAGTGCCGGTAGGCGCCGAGTCGTTCGCCGAGGCGCTGAGGATGGGCGCCGAGGTATTTCATTCGCTCAAGAAGGTGCTCGTCAAGCGCGGCCTCTCGACTGGCGTGGGGGACGAGGGCGGTTTCGCGCCAGACCTCAGGAGCGACGAGGACGCAGTCACGATCATACTCGAGGCGATCGAGGCCGCGAAGTACGCTCCCGGACGTCAGGTAGCGATCGCGCTCGACTGCGCGGCGAGCGAACTGCGCGACGAGAGCGGTAGCTACACGTTCAAGAAGAGTCACGCGGGCACGCGCGACGCCCAGGGGATGATCGAGCTCTACACAAGGTGGCTCGACAAGTATCCCATCGTCTCGATCGAGGACGGTCTGGCGGAAGACGACTGGGATGGTTGGGCGGCGATGACGGAGGCACTCGGCGATCGCGTTCAGCTGGTGGGCGATGATGTCTTCGTCACCAACACCGAATTCCTGGCGCGTGGAATCGAGAGCCACGTTGCCAACTCGATCCTCGTCAAGGTGAATCAGATAGGCACGCTCACGGAGACCCTCGAGGCGATCGAGATGGCGCGCTCTGCCGGGTATCTCTCGATCATCTCGCATCGCAGTGGCGAGACCGAAGACACCTTCATAGCCGACCTCGCGGTGGGTACCGGCGCTGGCCAGATCAAGACCGGATCCGCGTCGCGCACCGACAGGGTGGCCAAGTACAATCAGCTTCTCCGCATCGAAGAGATCCTCGGTGAATCGGCCGAGTATCCCGGTGGCGCCATCTACGGATTGTGAGGGATTGGTGGCTGGGCATAGATCGAGCAAGGGCACCACGCCGCGGAAGAAGCGGATTGGTAGAGCGGTGGTGGGCGCCATCGGGCTGGGCGCGATCGTGTTCGCGATTCAGGGCGGCGAGTATGGCACGGGCGATCTGTTCCGGCAACGCGCGCGCAAGGCAAACCTGCTGGCACGGATCGACAGTGTCCAGCACCAGGTGGATTCCCTCGAGCGAGTGAAGCGCGCTATACAGACCAGTCCGGCCGTGCAGGAGCGCATCGCGCGCGAGGAATTCGGAATGGTGCGAGGCGACAGAGAAATTCTCTACAGGTTCGCTGAGCCGCTGGACAGTGCAGAAGGCAGGCCTTGACGTGCGTGCCATGTAGCGCGATATTCATCGAACTGGCGCGGGGTGGAGCAGCCTGGTAGCTCGTCGGGCTCATAACCCGAAGGTCGCGGGTTCAAATCCCGCCCCCGCTATTTCAGCAAAATCGCAAGTGATCGTCAAGGAAGTGCAGAGCGGGGCGTCTCCCACGAGACGCCCCGCTCTGCACTTGCAGGATCTCCTCGCCTGGGGCCCATGATTACGCATGCATTCTTCGACATCGGTGGAGTCCTCGGGTCCAACGCGTGGGATTCCAACGAGCGGGCCCGCGCCGTCGCGCACTTCCAACTGGGCGAGGAATTCGAACCCAGGCACCAGGAGGTAGTCGCCGAGTGGGAGATGGGGCGATTGAGCCTGGATGAATACCTCGACAGCACGGTGTTCTTCACGGAGCGCAGCTTCGGGCGCGAACAGTTCGTCGACTTCATGTTCGAGGCGAGCCAGCCCGACCCCGCCACGATCGCGCTCGTGCGGCGGGTCGCGACGCGTGGTCTTGTACGGCTCTTCACGCTCAACAACGAATCCGAGGCGCTCAATCAGCATCGCATCACGGCCTTCGGCCTGAACCAGCTCTTCGACGGCTTCCTCTCGTCCTGCTGGCTCGGGGTACGCAAGCCGTCGCGGCTGATCTTCCGCCGGGCGCTGCACATCGTGCAGGCCGAGGCCGACAGCGTTCTCTTCGTGGACGACCGCGCGCAGAATCTGCAGCCGGCGGAGGCGCTCGGGATGCACACGCATCACTTCGTCGGCGCCGATGCGCTCGGTGCGGTACTGGAACAGTACGGATTGCTGTGAGTCCCACGTTCATCGAAACTGATTCCCGGATTTGACGCAGCCGCCTGTAGTCATGCTATCTTGACTATGCCGCGGGCACGCGGCGGCATCGCGTCGGAGCGTGCCCATCTGCACATCGACAACGCCACACTGAACGGAGTATCCTCACTTGGCCAGAAAGCCCAACTACGACTTCGAGAAGCGCAAGAAGGAGCTCGAACGGAAGGCGAAGAAGGAGCAGAAACGCAAGCGTAAACAGGAGAACGCCGCGGGGCAGTCCGACGATTCGGCGTCGCCTGCTCCCGATGAGGAGCAGGAAACCAGTCACGAGTGATCACCAGCGGGCTTCTTCTTGCCCGCCCTCACGGACAGAAAATGACAGTCGCGATCAATCTCGGTTTTCCGCGCATCGGGGCCCGGCGTGAGCTCAAGCGTGCCCTCGAAGCGTTCTGGTCTGGCCGCACCACTGCTGCTCCGCTGGAGGAGACCGCGCGCGAGTTGCGTCTGCGGCACTGGCGGCTGCAGCGTGACAGCGGGGTGACAGGCGTCCCCAGCAACGACTTCTCGCTCTACGACCACGTCCTGGATGCGGCGTGCATGGTGGGCGCCGTGCCGGAACGGTACGCGCCGCTGGCAGGCGATCCGCTGCGCCAGTATTTCGCCATGGCGCGGGGGCGCCAGGATGGCGCAGTGGATGTGCCGGCGATGGAGATGACGAAGTGGTTCGATACCAACTACCACTACATCGTTCCGGAGCTGTCAGCGGGGATGCGCTTCGAGCTCACGTCCACCAAGCCGGTAGACGAGTTTCTGGAAGCGAGGAAGGAGGGCATTCACACCCGCCCCGTGCTTCTGGGACCAGTCTCGTTCCTGCTCCTGGGCAAGATGGCTGGCGCATCAGCACTCACTGCGCTCGATGCACTCGTCCCGGTGTACGTGGAGATCCTCGACCGGCTCCGCCGTGCGGGCGCTGACTGGGTGCAGCTCGATGAGCCTACTCTGGCACTCGATCTGTCGGCCGAGGCGCAGGCCGCGTTCCGGCGCGCTTACGAGACGCTGGCGCGGTCGGGACACTCGAAGCTGCTGATCGCGACCTACTTCGGTGGACTGGGCGACAACATCGCGCTTGCTGCGTCGCTTCCCGTTGACGGGCTGCACGTGGATCTGGTGCGCGCACCCGAGCAACTGGATCCGCTCCTCGCCGCGCTTCCGGCCGAGCGTTTCCTCTCGGCTGGCGTGGTCGATGGGAGGAATGTCTGGCGCACGGATCTCGACGCGGCGCTCGGCACTCTGCGTCGCATAGCCGACGCGCGCGGAACCGATCACCTCGGCGTCGCACCATCGTGCTCGCTGTTGCACTGCCCGGTAGACCTCTCGCTCGAGCACGACCTCGATCCTGAGGTGAAGGGGTGGCTCGCGTTCGCGAGCGAGAAGCTCGTAGAGGTCGCGGCGCTGGCGCGGGCAGTGGACACGGGCGATGCCACTACCGAGGCCTTCGCGGAAAGCCGTCGGTGCGTGGAGAGCCGTCGCACGTCACCCAGGGTGCACGATGCTGCAGTGACGGCGAGGCTGCGCGCCGTCACCGCTAGCCAGCGCGCGCGCACCAGCCGGTACGCGACTCGCCGCAACGCCCAGAGCTCCATCGGGCTCCCCCTGCTCCCCACCACGACCATCGGCTCCTTCCCGCAGACCAAGGAGGTGCGCTCGGTGCGCGCGGAGTTCAGGGCGGGGAAGCGAAGCAAGGAGCAGTACGAGGAATTCCTGCGCGCCGAGACCGAGCGAACCATCCGCGCCCAGGAGGCTATCGGTCTCGATGTGCTCGTGCACGGTGAGTTCGAGCGCAACGACATGGTGGAGTACTTTGGCGAGCAGCTAGCCGGCTTCGCCTTCACGTCCCATGGCTGGGTGCAGAGCTACGGTTCACGCTGTGTGAAGCCCCCCATCATCTTCGGCGATGTCTCGCGAGGCTCGCCGATGACGGTGGAGTGGTCGCGCTACGCACAGAGCCTCACGAAGTTACCGGTCAAGGGCATGCTCACCGGGCCCGTGACGATCCTGCAGTGGTCGTTCGTGCGTGACGATCAGCCCCGTCGGGTGACGTGCGACCAGATCGCGCTCGCCATCCGCGACGAAGTGCGCGACCTGGAAGCGGCTGGGATCCGTATCATCCAGATAGATGAGCCGGCGATTCGAGAAGGGCTCCCACTCCGCCGTGCGGACTGGCCCACCTACCTCGAGTGGGCGGTGGGGAGCTTCCGGCTGGCTTCCTCCGGTGTGGTGGACGCCACGCAGATCCACACTCACATGTGCTACTCCGAATTCAACGACATCATCGAATCGGTGGCGGCAATGGACGCCGATGTGGTATCCATGGAGACATCGCGCTCGAAGATGGAGTTGCTCGACGCGTTCGCCCTCTTCGAGTACCCGAACGGGATCGGGCCGGGTGTCTACGACATCCACTCGCCGCGTGTGCCCACGGAGGAGGAGATGGACGATCTCCTGCGGAGAGCGACTCGAGTCATCGACCCGGAGCAACTCTGGGTGAACCCTGATTGCGGATTGAAGACCCGCGCCTGGGCCGAGGTGACTCCAGCGCTCGAAGGCATGGTGCGGGCCGCGCGCGCGCTACGCGCCGAGCTCACGGTCAAGCACTAGCAGAACACGATAGCAGACACGATATCAGACGACGGCCCCAGGGTTCGAACCCTGGGGCCGTCGTCTACCTGCTGCCGTTATCTGCCATCGTCGTCTGGCCGCCGTGGTCCTCGGCGATTCATGCGTGCGTCGCCGAGGCTGAGCGGACGATCCTATCGTGCGTCTACTAGAGCGTCTTCAGGTACTCTACCAGATCGAGCTTCTGCTGCGCGCTGAGCTGCAGACCACGCACAGTATTGTAGTGCTCGACCACATCCGCCAGCGTCTGCGCGCTGCCGTCGTGGAAGTAGGGAGCGTGCTGCCAGAGGCCCCGCAGTGGCGTGGTGCGATAGGCCTTCTGAGAAGTGCGTGCGGCGTACGCGCCGTCCATGCCCGTCTCCTCCGGAGCATGCAGCCGTCCGGAGTTGATGTCGGTGAAATGGTTACCGGCGTGACACGTGGTGCAGCCCCCAGCTCCGGCGAAAACCACCTGCCCGCGTGCGGCGGCGGCAGCGTCGTAGCTTCCCGCTGGCGGCGGCGGAGCCTGGAGGCTGAGCTGGTAGGTGCGTAGAGCTGGAAGCTTCGACGTCACCAGGTCAGGCGTCTGCACAACGTTGATGCCGAGCCGTGGATCACTGAAGTTTCCCTGTCCATGCATCTGCGTTACGGCGACATAGGCGTTCCAGTACGAGACCGGTCCTTCGGCCGTGAAGGTTTCCTTGTCGACGCCGAGAAGGCCGTAGGCGGGGGGCAGGACCAGTGGAGTATTGAGCCCGTCGAAGTTGATACGTGGATCGTATTTTCCGGGCCCCCAGCTGTTGAGGACCGCTTTCGTGGCGGCTGCCACCGCTGGTGAGAGCGCCACGATGGCTCCCGGGTTCAGGTCGGTGTTGGGCCAGCCATCGAGGCGGTTGCCGATCCCGGGCGCGAACGAGTCGTCCACGCTGGAGTGGCACAGTGCGCAAGTGACCCCGACGCGCACGAGGGTGTCGCGTCCGTTCACATTCTCCACCTGTCCCTGCAGCCCGACCACGGCGTTGAGCTTGAGCAACGTCACCGTGGTAGCAGGATCATCGAGGTCGACCTGCCCGGCCGCGATTGCATCCCGGACCGCCTGGGGCAGTGCCTCGAGATCCACTTTCAGCCCCACTCCGAGCGCCGCATTCGGCGAGACACCGCCCTGGATCACCTCGTGCATGCGCAGCGTATCGGTCCAGTACTTCTCATCGCCAAACGTATCGAAGCGGAAGATCTCTTTACCCGCAGCCACCTGCGCCGGGTCGAGATCCTCGATTCTGGCCTCTGTTGGCGCCGAACTGTCACACGAGCTCAGCGCCCCCGTGGCGGCCATCGCGAACGATGCAGCGATGACCACGATCGCGCGCTTGCCCGTCATCTCTTGCTATGCTCTGCCAGCTGTTTCCCGAGATTCTCGGCTGCCAGCATATGCGCCTGGAAGGCGGGACCTACCTTGACGACGAGTGCCTTGAGCTCCTCGTTCTGGATTGCCGGCAGGAGCGTCGAGTTGATCGCATCGAGCACGCTCTTGTGGAAGGCCACCTCGTGCTGCAGGAAGGCGCGGTCGAACTCTGCGCCGCTGAGCTTCTGCAGGCTCTCCATCGCCGCCTTGTGAGCG
>DATCXG010000096.1:0-3307 GCA_036565945.1 Gemmatimonadaceae bacterium | reverse complement strand
GAGGGGGAACTGAGAGGGATCAGATAACTACGGGGGGCAGGGGGCAGGGTTCAGGAACTGCAGAGGGATCAGGAAGCAGGGATCAGGGATCAGGAACCACCTCGGAGGATGGATCCCTGCGCCACGAGTAGTTCCCTGAACCCTGCACCCTGCACCCTGAACCCCGTAGTTCCCCGTCGCCAACTCGACCACGAGCTCTCCATCATCCGACAGCTCGGACTTGCCGGATACTTCCTCATCGTCTGGGACATCGTCCGCTTCGCGCGGCGCGAGGGGATCCTGTGTCAGGGGAGAGGCTCGGCGGCCAACTCCGCGGTGTGCTTCTGCCTGGGGATCACCGCGGTGGATCCGATCGCACTCGGACTCCTCTTCGAGCGCTTCCTGAGCAACGAGCGACAGGAGGCGCCCGACATCGACATCGACTTCGCACACCGTGACCGCGAGCGCGTGCTGCAGTACGTGTACGAGCGCTACGGCCGCGAGCATGCGGCGATGGTGTGCGAGCAGATCACCTACAGGGAGAAATCGGCGGCGCGGGACGTGGAGAAAGTGCTGGGGGAGCGGGAGGCGGTTGCGGGGGAGAATGAGGAAGGCATGAGCCTCATCATCCCTCTCCTCCTTCGACTCCCACGCCACCGCTCGATCCACGTGGGCGGCTTCGTGCTCACCGAGGAGCCGCTGTCGACCGTGGTGCCCATCGAGCCGGCGTCCATGGAAGATCGTACGGTGATCCAGTGGGAGAAGGACGATGTCGAAGCGGCCGGGCTGGTGAAGATCGACCTGCTCGGACTCGGCATGCTCACCCTCATGCAGGATTGCATCCGGTACGTACGAGAGACCCGCGGACTCACGATAGACCTCGCGGCGCTCGACTACGCCGATCAGGCGGTGTACGACGATCTCTGTCGCGCCGACACGATCGGAGTTTTCCAGGTGGAGAGTCGCGCGCAGATGAACACACTTCCGCGACTGAAGCCTCGCTGCTTCTACGACCTCGTGGTGGAAGTAGCGCTCATCCGACCCGGGCCGATCCAGGGTGAGATGGTACACCCCTATCTGCGCAGGCGCAGTGGTAAGGAACCTGTGACCTACCCGCATCCATCGCTCGAACCGATCCTCGCTCGCACACTCGGGATTCCTCTGTTTCAGGAGCAGGGGATGCGGGTGGCGATCGAGGCCGCCGGTTTCACCGCCGGCGAGGCCGACACCCTGCGCCGTGCGATGGGGCACAAGCGAAGCCACGAGCGGATGGCGGCTATCTGCGAGAAGCTGATCGCTGGCATGAAACGCAACGGCATCCCCGAGGATACCGCGCGCAGGATCTACAGCCAGATCAACGCCTTCGCCGACTACGGATTCCCCGAGTCGCACGCGGCGAGCTTCGCACTGCTGGTGTACGCGAGCGCATACCTCAAGCACTACTACGCGCCGGAGTTCACCGCCGCGCTCCTCAACGCCCAGCCCATGGGATTCTACTCGCCCGGCACAATAGTAGAGGACGCGCGGCGCCACGGAGTCAGGGTACTGCCGGTGGACGTGACGCGATCGCTGTACGATTGCACGCTGACCCGGGAAGTGGGGATCGAGGAACGGGAATCGGTAGCTGGTGGTGGCATCGAAGCTCCGATGATGAGGCTGGGACTCCGCATGGTGAAGGGGCTCGGCGCGAGGGCGAGAGAGAAGCTGGAGAGCGCGCTGCGCGAGGGAGGCACCTTCCGCTCCATCGGCGATCTGGTGGAGCGATCAGGGCTCGATCGGAGAGCGTTGCGCGCGCTGGCGGATGCCGGGGCGCTCGACTCTCTGGTGAGCGACGAGCCAGTGCGCCGGCGGCGGCGTGCAGCAGTGTGGAGAATGCTCGAGGAGTTCCGCGGCGAGGCAGGCCCGCTCGCGCCGACGCGGCCCAAGCTCCACATCCCATCGAGCGTACCGGCGCTGTCACCCTGCGAGATCACGGCCGCCGACTACCGCATGACGGGCGTGTCGCTCAACGGACATCCCATGCGACACCTGCGCGATGTGCTCGCCCCCAACGGAGTGCGGACAGCGCGCGACGTGCTAGCGCTGGGAGACGGCGAGCGGAACGTGGCCGTGGCCGGCCTGGTGATCTGTCGTCAGCGTCCACCCACGGCCAAGGGATTCGTCTTCCTCACCCTCGAGGACGAGACCGGGCTGGTAAACGTGATAGTCCCGCCCAAGTGCTTCCAGCGGCAGACTGAGCTCATCTCCACGGCGTCGCTCATCCTCGTGCGCGGAACGCTCACGGTGGAGCAGAGTGTGGTGAATCTGAAGGGAGAGCTCTTCCGCGAGCTGAAGGCTGACGTAGGGGCGGAAGGAGAGCGGGGGCACGACTTTCATTGACGCTGGGTGGTAGCGCCTCACAGAACCGAGCCTGCGGCCGAGCCATGCGGAACTTTCAACTCCCCTGCGGCGCTTGTAGCTTCAAGATCATGAGACGCCCGCGCCGTTTCGCGGCTCTTGCCGCCGTCCTCACACTCCTCCAGTTCATCGTGCTGGGGAGCGGCGTCGCGTGCGCCATGCCGAGCGTGGGAGGTAGTTCGTCGATGGCGTCGATGTCGATGGACATGGGTATGGGCAGCGAGACGGCTCCAATGCCGACCACGCCGCAGGCGCCCACACACGACCAGGCGCCCTGCCACCTCCCGTGGGCACCGGCGAACTGCAACGGCATGGCTCCGTGCGCGCCCACCGCCCTGACCTCAGTCGCCGCCCAGTTGCTCCCCCCGCCGGACTTCCCGTTCGACCAGGCACAGCTCATCGTGCTCGCGCCACCCTCCATTACCGCACCGCCCGAGCTCCCTCCCCCACGGGCTTAGTTCACCTCATAACCCGCTTGCCGACGCCCTGAGTTCCACCGGGTGCCGGTACTCGTGAGCCGCGCACGGCTGCCAGCTACCACGGCAGTCCGCGCGGGATCTTGCACGTCGGCATCGCGCGGTGCGCGATGGTGCGTGCTCCATAGTGGACCTCCGTGCCCCTGATCATGTCATTCTTTTCACCGTTCCACCGCGCATCGCTCCACCGCGCATCGTCCGGATCCTCATCGTCCGGATCCTCATCGTCCGGATTCTCATCGTCCGGATTCTCATCGTCCGGATGCTCATCGTTCGGATGCTCATCGTTCGGATGCTCATCGTCACGCCGCCCATCATTCGGCCGCTCGGCAGTGCTCGGGCTCGGGCTCGCGCTCGCCGTCGTCGGCTATCCACCATCCGCGCTGGCACAGACCACGCACGCGCCCACCCAGGTGGACGCCCGCCGCCCCATACCACCTGATAGCGGCCTGGCA
>DATCXG010000081.1:0-2806 GCA_036565945.1 Gemmatimonadaceae bacterium | reverse complement strand
GGCCAGGCGGCTGGCGGTACGTGCTTCACCTGTCACGGGCCGGATCAGAAGGGAACGCCGCTGGCGCCAGACCTCACTGACAAGCAGTGGCTGGATGGAGATGGGAGCTATCAGTACATCGTGCAGACCGTGACGGCCGGTGTTCCCAAGCCCAAGCAGCATCCGGCGCCGATGCCGCCGATGGGTGGCTCATCGCTGTCACAGCAACAGATTCAGGCAGTCGCAGCTTACGTCTACTCCCTGAGCCATCCCGAAGTGGGAAAGAAAAGCTGACCACGCACCAGTCGCGCGACAATGAGGCCGGTGTCCGGAACGACACCGAGCTGGCACGGGAGCAGCCGGATCTCGGCGATGCTCCCGTCGTTCCGCTCACCGGGCTCGCGGACGTGTCTCGTGGGCCCTCATTCGCGCGGGGTCTCTGGCGTATAGCCGCGGCCGATGCATCGAGCGGCAATCTCACGGAATTGATTCGTGATGGACCGCGCACCTTCGACGCGATGATCGCGGCGATCGACGGCGCGAGCGACTATGTATCGCTCGAGAGTTACATCTTCCTGGGCGACGGGGTGGGCGAGCGGTTCGCCGATTCGCTGATTGCGGCCGCGGCCCGTGGGGTGCGCGTGCGAGTGATCGCCGACTGGGTGGGCAGCCGGGGAGGGCCGCGACATTTCTGGCGGCGGCTGCTGTCGGGGGGCGTGGAGGTGCGCATCTTCAGCGCTCCGGGGATGCACGCATGGCTCGGGCTCATGCCGCGCGATCACCGCAAGGTGCTGGTGGCTGATGGTGCAGTCGGCATCACCGGAGGGATCGGGATCAGCGAAGCGTGGAGCGGCGGGATGCGGCGGCGGCGCAGTGCGCCGTGGCGCGACACGGCCGTACGCATCCAGGGGCCGGCAGTGCTCGACATGGCTCGCGCATTCGATACCATGTGGGGGCGCGCTAACCACGAGGAGCGTCGAAGCGCGCGCCGTCATCGCCGCCAGCAAGTGCGCCAATCGCACGGCGCCGATGTCGATCCGAGCACCGCGCGTGGCTCGGTGGTGGGGATCGTGGAAGGCGAGCCCTGGCGTCTTCGCGTGGCTCGCGCTCTCCAGATCCAGGCCGTCTCGGCCGAGCGTTGCATCTGGATCGCGAGCGCATATTTCTATCCGTCGTCCGCCGAGCTCGAGGCGCTGGCCGGAGCCGCGCTCGATGGTGTCGACGTTCGCATCCTGGTGCCGAGCAAGTACGACCACCCCTGGGTGCGCCGATTCACTCATCAGGTGTACCACACGCTCTTACGCAACCGTGTACGAATCTGGGAGTGGAACGGAGTCATGATGCACGCCAAGACCAGTGTGGTCGACAGCCGATGGGTGCGCGTGGGTTCCACCGACTTCAACCCACTGGGGGTCGCTATCAACTACGAGCTCGATGCGCTGATAGAGGACCGGGCACTGGGGCAGGAAGCGGAGGAGATGTTCCGGGCGGACCTGGAGGAGTCAACGGAGATCAAGGATTCGAAGGTGCGGGCTCAGTAGGTGGCGAGCCCGTTTTTGCGGCTGGCGCTGGTTACCGGCCTGCTCTCCGCGGCGCTCGTCTCGCCTGTGGGGGCGCAGGCCACCGGCAATGCCGACACCACTGCCGTTGTCGCGCAACCGATGCCCGAGGCCGCTGTCGCGCAGCCGGTGCTCGAGCAGCGAGACCTCATCTATGCGGCCGGAGCTGGCATCGCGACGCTGGCGACCGAGCGTCTTCTGGACCGTCCGGCCGCGCAGTTCATGCTGGAGCACGGCCAGGAGAGCGCGACGCTGCGCAGACTCTCGCACGTGGTGGAGACCATCGCGCTGCCCGGCGCGTTCATCATCGGGGGCGGGCTGTACGTGGGCGGGCGGCTGGGCGGGGACGACGGCATGGCCGATGCGGGGTTGCACACCACCGAAGCCGTGTTGATCGGTACCGCGGTGACTGGCGTGCTCAAGATGGCTACCGGGCGCGCGCGTCCGTACGCGGATCCCGACGATCCACACGACTTCGAGCTCATGCGCGGGTTCGAGGGCGATGAGTACCGCTCCTTTCCCTCGGGCCATACCGTAATCGCTTTCGCCATGGCGGCGGCTGCCACCGAGGAGGTGCGGCGCTCGGGCGGCTCCACGTGGTTGGTGGGGGCGGCCACGTATGGTGGCGCCACTCTGGTCGGTCTGGCGCGGATGTACAACAGCCAGCACTGGGCGAGCGACGTCGCGATGGGGGCGGCCATCGGGGTCTTCACGGGGAGGAGGGTGGTGAAGTGGCAGCACACGCATCCCGGGAATCGTCTGGACAGGTGGCTGCTGGGAGTGTCGGTGTCGACCATCCCGAATGGACAACGCATCGTGCGGCCGATCATCCTGCCGATGAGGTGAGTGAGAGGCGCGCCGCGCTGATCGCGCTCGCGGCGAGCCTGGTGCTTTACCTTCTCGTCCTCGCGCTATTCCCCGGCACCGGTGATGAGGACGCGGCCATTCACGCCATCTTCGCGCGCTTCCCGACGCCGGAGCGTGTTCTCACCATCTGGTCGCGTCCACTGTTCGCCGCGCTCTACCTCATCCCCGCATGGCTGGGCGGCTACCTAGCGATGCGGATCACTACGGTGGCAATCTGCGCGGCCACGGCGTGGCTGACGTATCTCGTGGCGCGCCGCGCGGGGCTCCGCCGGGCGTGGATCGCGATCCCGCTCGTGCTGCTCCAGCCCCCGTTCCTGCAGGTTGGCACCGACACGATGACCGAGCCCATCTTCGCGCTGGTGCTTGCCATCGGATTTCTTGCGTTGGCTCACCATCGGCCG
>DATCXG010000056.1:0-9348 GCA_036565945.1 Gemmatimonadaceae bacterium | reverse complement strand
CGATCGCGCCCGCGCGGCGTAGGAGCTGGGTGACGCTCTCGCGAATAGCCGCGGCCATCACAATTGCCGCCGGCGCGAGCGCGCTCTGGTACGTGAGGCAGGGAGTAGATGGCGGTCGCCTGGCGCACTACCAGCTCGAGGCGCAGAACGGCCGCGTCACCAGCGCCCGGCTCTCCGACGGCAGCAGGGTCACCCTCGCCGCCGGGAGCGTGCTCGACGTGCCGCGGGAGTTCGGACGTGAGCGTGATGTCACCCTGGTCGGCCAGGCGTACTTCGAGATCGCGCACGACAGCACGCGGCCCTTCCGCGTGCACACGCGCGGTACTCTCACCCGCGTGCTGGGGACCAGGTTCGGCGTGCGCGCGTATCCCGAGGACTCCGACGTCACCGTGCTGGTGACGGAGGGACGTGTGGAGTTCGGAGTGGATGGAGGAAAGCGCGGCCGGCCTGGAGCGGTGTCCACGCCCGGAGTGGGGTCCGCCGTCACGCTCACCCCGGGAGATCGCGCGCGCTTGGAGCCCGGCGGACAATTGCGCGTGGAGCACGGCGTCGCCGTGGACCGTGAGCTGGCGTGGATGCAGGGGCGTCTCGTGTTCGTGGATGCCCCGCTGTCGACCGTGGCGCGCGAGGTAGAGCGGTGGTACGACGTGCACATCGTCGTAGCGGATACCTCGCTGGCGAGCGCACCGGTGACTGCGTCGTTCGGCAACGAGCCGGTGGACGGGATACTCCGCACTCTGGCCATATCGCTGGACGTGCGGCTCACCTGGCACGGCGACACGGCGTGGCTCGGTACGCGGCGATGAGTGGGCGCGCACGCGGCCCGCGGCTGGAGACGCGTCGCATCCGGAACGGCTCACATGACGATCCCATGACCGCGTGGCGCGACGTGGCGCGCGCGATCGTCCTTCGATCCTTCGCTTGGAGTGGCCGCATGACAGCTCGCGGGGCAGCTCTGTTGCTGGCCTGTTGCATCTCTCTGGCATGGGTGATCCCACCACGCCGCGCCATGGCGCAGAACACGTCGGCCGTGGCGGCCGGTGCGCGGCAGAGCGGGAGTGCGGTGGCGGGCGGTGTTGCTGGCTCCCGGAGTACTGGCGATAGCCTGCTGGCACCTCTGGAGCGACGGGTGTCGCTCGCGCTCACCGACGCCACGATCCGTGCCGCCTTGCAGGAGATAGTCTCGCAGTCCAGGATCAACCTCTCTTACAGCGCTCGCGTGGTGCCGGTGAATCGGCGAGTGTCCGCGCGCCTCACCAACGTGACGGTGCGGGCCGCGCTCGAAGCCGTGCTGGAGGGAACGGGGATCGAGGTGCGCGAGGCGAACGGGCGCATCATCCTCGCGCGACGACACGAAGTGAAGACGTCCGAGGCGAGCGAAGGCGATACCACCGGCCACGCGTCGCTGGTGGTGCGGGTGGTGGACAGCGTCACGTCGAAGCCGATCCTCGGTGCGGTGGTGGGGGTGAAGGGGATGAAGCTGACGGCCACCACCAACGATCAGGGATATACCCTCTTGCGCGACGTGCCCTCCGGCTTGCGCGATGTGACCGTGCGCTTCCTGGGCTACTTGCCCGAAGAGCGGCAAGTTCTGGCGCCGGACAGCGGGTACGTACGCGTGGATTTCGCGCTGCGGATGGCGATGAGCCGGCTACAGGAGATGGTGACGACCGCCACCGGAGAGCGGCGCCGGCTCGAGGTGGGGAACGACATCACGGTGATCAACGCCGACTCCATCGTGGCCACGCAACCGGTGAAGAGCGTTACAGAGCTGCTGGAGGGGCGCGTCCCCGGGCTCGTGATGCAGCGCACCTCGGGGGCGCCGGGCGACCCGGCGCGGCTCCGGCTGCGTGGGGCGTCGAGCGTCTACCGCTCTAACGATCCCATCGTGGTGGTGGATGGGATTCGCGTCTACTCGGAGCAGTCCGATGAGCGGGGCGCGAACCTGGCCACGCGACGGACCCCTTCGGTCGACAACACAGGCGCGTATGCGGCTCCGTCGCCCTTGGACTACCTCGACCCGGCGAGCATCGAGACGATCGAGGTGGTCAAGGGTCCGAGCGCGGCCACGTTGTACGGGCCCGACGCGGCCAACGGCGTCATCGTCATCACCACCAAGAAGGGCCGAGCCGGACCGCCGCGCTGGACGATGAGCGCCGACCACGGCCGCTCGGGGATGGTGGCCGACTTCCCCGACCGGCTCCTTCGCTGGGGACACGTGGTACGGACCAACATGGCGACTCCCTGCCCGATCGCCAACAGGACCCACTTCGGTCAAGCCTGTCAGGCCGACAGCCTGGTGCACTTCCAGATGCTGAGCGACCCGGAGCTCTCGGTGCTCGACCGGGGGCAGCGCTCGGCGCTCTCGCTGGGGGTCACGGGCGGGAGTCAGTCGCTTCAGTACTCCTTCACCGGCAGCTACGCCGACGAGGAGGGTCTCCTCCGGCTCCCCGCCTTCGAGGCCGCGCGCTACCGCGAGCAGCATAACGAGGAGCCGCCGGACTGGATGCAGCGCCCGCAGCAGCTCACCCAGTGGGGAGGGACCGGTCGGCTATCCGCCCAGCTCGGGAGCAGGGCCGATGTCTCGGTCACCTCCAGCTTCTCGCGCACCGCTCAGCAGCGCTCCTCGCTCGAGGGGCAGCTCGGGGCGCTCATGAACACCTATCTCGACCGCAGCACGGGGGTGTATTACCGGGCGGCGGGGTTCAACGAAGTCACGCCGGTCGCCGATGTGCTCTCGTACTATGGTGAGCGGGTGAACGCGGCTTCCACACAGTTCACCAACGCTGTGAATGTCACCTGGCGCCCGCTGGGGTGGCTCACGACCAGCATGGATGCGGGGCTCAACACCATCCAGCGCGCCGATGAGATCTACCTGCCGCGCGGCCAGCTCACGTACCTCTTCTCCCCGGATACCAGTGGATACGTGAGCCTGGGGACCGGGACGTCGGTGGTGAGCACGGTGAACCTGCGCACCACCGCCACTGCCCCGCTCCCGCGCGACTGGCGCTTCCAGCTCGCCGCGGGGGTGAACTACTCCGGGAGCTCGATCGCCGACCTCATGGTGCGAACGACGAACCTCGCACCCGGCACCAGCTCGCCCAACCAGGCGGGGACCATCGAGGCGGCGAGCGAGCGGCGGGAGGAGCAGGCCACCTTCGGGGTGTACGTGGAGCCCTCTCTCAGCCACAAGCGCTTCTGGCTCTCCACCGGGGTACGCATGGACGGCGGGAGCACCTATGGGAGCAACGTCTCGCTCCCGCGCTTCCCCAAGGTCTCGCTCAGCTACCTCATCTCGGACGAGCCCTTCTTTCCCTTCAAGAACGTCATCGACGTCCTACGCCTGCGCCTGGGCTACGGGCAGGCCGGGCTGCACCCCGGCCCCACCGGCCGGCTGCGGCTCTACAAGCAGGAGTACGCCTGGCTGGATGGCCGGATCAACGACGCGGGGACACTCAGCTCGGTGGGCAACACCCGGCTCCGCCCGGAGCGCTCCACGGAGCTGGAGGGCGGCTTCGAGGCCGAGCTCCTCAACCAGCGCCTCTCGCTGAGCGTGACGGGCTACCACACCACCAAAGACGATGCGCTCATGCAGGTGCCGCTCCCGCCCTCGGTCTATGGCGATGGCGTGAAAATGCTGCGCAACATCGGCGTCATCCGGAACACGGGGATGGATTTCTCCGTGGGGGCCGATCTGCTGCGTACCCAGCAGGTGAGCTTCAACGTGCAGCTCAGCCTGAGCCAGCAGCGGAGCGAGGTGGTCCGCCTGGGGGCGGGAGTGGAGCCCTTCTACTGGAGCCCCGGCATCCGCGTGGCTCCTGGCTATCCGCTCTTCGGCCGCTGGGTGAAGCCGATCGTCGGCTACGGCGACGTCAACGAGAACGGAGTCATCGATGACGCGGAGGTAGTGCTGGGTGATACGGCGGTCTACGTGGGCTCTACGCTCCCCAACTACACGGCGGCGCTGCAGACGACGGCCACCTTCTTCCGCGGCACGCTGAGCGTGACGGCGGGGCTGACGTACGTCGATGGGCTCAACCAGCGCAACGGGGCGGGGAGTGTTGCGGCCTTCTCGCCCGGGTGGAACGATCCGAGCTCGCCCTGGGACCAGCAGGCGGCCATGGCGGTGGTAAGCCCTTCTCCGCGGCAAACGGACTACGGTCTCCTGCAGACGGTCTCGACGCTCCGCTTCAACTCCCTCTCGGTCGCCTATCACCTACCGCGCAGCATGGCCGCACGGCTGCGTGCCGGCTCGGCCACGCTGGCGCTGCAGGGGACGAATCTGGGGATCCGGACCAACTACCGGGGGCTGGATCCGAATGTGAACGCCTTTGCCACGGGGAACGACGTGACGGATACCGGCGTACTGCCGCAGCCGCGCACCTGGCAGTTGCGCGTGCGGCTGACCTACTGAGCGACGGAGACGAGCGAGCTATGTGGCAGATGATGCAAGGGTGCATGCGCGAGTGGCGTCGGGCGGTGGGCGGGCTGCGGTGGCGGCCGGTTCTGGTTGTGATGGCGGCCGGTCTGTTGGGCGGCTGTTCGCTGGACAGCCTGCTCAAGAGCGACCAATTGCCGCCGGATGTGACCGACCCCGCCTACACCGAGAGCCTGGCGGGTGCGATGACGGCGTATCGTGGAGTCCTGCTCCAGTTTCGCCGTGGCTACGATGGAGCCGTCGCCATGGCTGGGATCTTGGGCGACGAGATGGCGCCGTCTTCGCCGACATTTCTAGGGCAACTCATATCCGATGCAGACCGGCGCGAGATACGGGAGGGTGTATCCATTGACATCTACGGTAAGCTACAGAAAGCTCGGGGGGATGCCGCTCAGGCGATCGGATTACTGAGGGACTACGCGCCCGAGAGCCACCGCCCGCTCATCGCCCACGTCTACGCGCTCGAGGGCTACGCCGAGCTCCATCTCGCAGAGCTGTTCTGCTCCGGTATCCCGCTGAGCACCCTGGACTACAAGGGAGACCAAACCCTGCGCGCGGGCAGCTCTACGGCCGACGTCTATCGCCATGCGATCGCGCTCTTCGACACCGCGCTCGTGCTGGCTGGGGACAGCACGCAGTTCCTGAACCTCGCTCGTGTGGGAAAGGCCCGGGCGCTCCTCGGGCTCGGCGAGCGCGCCCAGGCCGCGGCGGTCGTCGCAGAGGTTCCCGACGGGTTCCAGTACCTGGTGCAGTTCGGCGACACGGCAAACTCCACGAACTTCGCGCGTGTGTATTCCGGCGTGGCATGGGACTACACGGTATCCGACCGGGAGGGGTTCAACGGCCTGGATTACCGGACGAGCGGCGACCCGCGCACCGCAACGACCCTCAGGCCGGGTTACACGGCTCGGCCCGTCTACCACCCCGACAAGTACTCGGATAACGGCGCGTCACCTATCGTGCTCGCCAGCGGGGTAGAGGCACGGCTCATCGAGGCCGAGGCAGCACTCGCGGCCGAGGACCCGAGCTGGCTCACGGCGCTCAACGCGCTGCGCACCGACGGTACATACTCCACGCAGCCGAACGCCGTCGACTCCACTCGGACGGACACCCTCTGGAACGCCGGTACGGGAGCCGTGGCCGGGCTAGAGCCGCTCGAGGATCCGGGCACCGCCGACGCGCGCATCGATCTTCTCTTCCGCGAGCGAGCCTTCTGGCTTTTCCTCACCGGCCAGCGGCAGGGCGATCTGCGCCGCCTCATCCGGCAGTACGGGCGCGACTCGGAGCAGGTGTATCCCACCGGCCCGTGGCTCACTGGCAGGTACGCGCGGGATGTGACGTTCCCGATCCCCGAAGACGAGCGGCTCTACAATCCGCTCTTCACCGGCTGCATCGACCGAGGGGCGTGAGGCCAAGCAATCATGATGACGACTCCGACCAGCTACACACCCGAGCATCCGACTACCCGTCCACGCCCGGCGCGGCACGCTCGAGCTGCGCTGCGCATTGCAACCCTTGCCTTCATTCTTGGCTGCAGTGGTGTGGATACTGTGGCCCCGTACCAGCCTATCACGGATGGCGACCAGCTCTATATGAGCCTCGCCCTCGAGTACCGCGCGATCAATCTGGCGCTGGCCGCTCCGTATGACACGCTACAGCTCCGGGCCGCGCCGCTCAACGCGCACGGGAAGCCGATCGCCGGGTTTTCCGCGGCGACCTTCCGCTCGCTGGATACCGCGCTGGTGACGGTGAGCGCGGACGGGCTGCTGCAGGCCGTCCGTGTCGGAGGCCTTGCTCGGATCGTGGCAGAACTGGCGATCCCGGGGAACGCCCGGCACGTGGACACGGCGGTGGTGAACGTGACGAGCGGTCCGGCCCCCCAGGCTCTGGCCAGCCTCGAGGTCGCGACGGTACCACCCACCACCCGCTGGCGGATGCTTGGGGCGAACCCGGGCGGCGCGCTATTACTGTACTTCAGCGGTGTCGACATCGGCCTCACCCCGGCGATCGCGGCGCGTGCGTCGGACCAGAGTGGTGCGCCCATCGATGGCCTCGCGATCGATTACAGGGAGCAGACCCCCGGCGGCCTGACGCTCGACCGGTATTCGGGGATGGTGCTCAATTTCCTCCGGATGGGCGAGCAGAAGCTCATCGCGAGCACGGTGGCCTACGGGGTAGCCCGCGCCGACACCATCACCGTCACGGTAGAGTCCCCGCTCGCGCATGGGATTCTGATCGAGGCCATTCCGGGCCGCGGGATGGCCGCGACACCGAGCGAGGTCGAGATCCCTATGAACGGCTACGTCTTCTGGGAGAATGAATCCGGAGCGCCAGTGAGCGTCGAGTTCGACAACCCGGCGCCACTTGCGGAGCCCCCGATGGTGTGCGCGGTGTTCCAGGTGATGTGCGGCACCGGTGACATCGCTTCGCTCGACGGTAGCGTTGGAGGATTCCTGAACATAAGCGGCCGACAGTTCACGGCCACGGGTGTGTACACCTGGCGGATCCCGACGCTCGGGCTCACGGGGAAGGTGACCGTCGTGGACGATGTCGCTCCATGAACCCGCGCTACCACACGAGTGAAGGACAGAGCTGATGCTGACCACACGTCGTAATGTATTGAAGGCCGGGGCGAGCGCGGCCGCGCTCGCGGCGCTCCCTCGCCCGCTCCTGGCGCAACTGGGAGCGAGCAGTGCTCGCGAGCCGGTGCCACCTCTCGATGATCCACGGCTGAAGGCGCTCGCCGAACGGGCCGTCGATGCGGCCCGTTCGGCGGGAGCCACGTACGCCGATGTCCGGCTCACGCACACCCGACAACGCGAACTGGATCCACTGAATGTCAGGGATACCGAAGGTCTCGTGGTCGGGGTTCGGGCGCTGGTACAGGGGTACTGGGGCGCAGCCGACGGGCCGGTCTGGAGCGCGGATGAGATGGTGCGGCTGGGGCGCGAGGCCGCAGGGCAGGCGAAGACCAACGCGCTGGGGAAGCCGCGCGAGGTGGCGCTCGCGCCCACACCACGAGTCCAGGACGGGCACTGGGTGATGCCGGTGGAGATCGATCCCTTCGGGCTCCATCCACACGAGATAATGGACTTCCTGGAGAGCCTGGCGATCTATGCCAGGCGTACCCCAGACCTGTTAGTGCGCCAAAACTTCTGTCGGTTCATGCAGCAGGATAAGGCGTTCGCCTCGAGCGAAGGGAGTTACTTCACCCAGTCTAGCTACCGCAGCTCGGGAGCGTTCAGTTTCGAGCTCAAGGTGGGAGAGAAGTCGGGGCAGGCATCGCTCGACCTCCTCACCCCTGCGGGCGTTGGCTGGGAGCTCTACCGCAAGCAGCCGCTGCGCGAGGCGATCCGTCGGGCGATCGAGGAGCTCCGCGAGGACCTGATGATGCCGGTGAAGCCGGTGGATGTGGGGCGCTACGATGCGGTGGCCGATGCGTGGACCGTCGCTCAGCTGCTCGACCAGACCATCGGCCGGGCGACGGAGCTGGACCGAGCGATGGGCTACGAGGCGAACGCCGGCGGGACGAGCTTCCTCAGCGACCCGCTCGCCATGCTCGGTAGCTATCAGCTCGGGGCATCGCTGCTGACGGTGACGGCCGATCGCTCGGAGCCGGGCGGCGCAGCCACGGTGCGGTGGGATGACGAAGGGGTCGCACCCGAGGAGTTCCCGCTGGTACAAGGGGGAGTGCTGGCCGGATTCCAGACCACGCGCGAGAGCGCCGGCTGGCTCTCGAAGTACTACACCTCGGCCGGGAAGCCAGTGCGTTCGCACGGCTGCGCCTCGGCCCCCTCGGCGCTGGAGCCGGCCATGACTCATACGCCGAACCTGGTGCTCACCCCCGGGCGGGAGGCGCTGGACTTCGACGCTCTGGTCGCCGGGCTGGAGCGGGGGATCGCCATCAGAGGTGGCAGCCCCGAGATGGACTATCAGGGGTTGAGCGGGCTGCTCATGGGCCGCATCTACGAGGTCAGGAAGGGGAAGCGTGTGGCACAGCTGGCCGGTGTCGGTACGCTCTTCCGCGCGCCGGAGCTCTGGAAGGGAGTCACGGCTCTGGGCGGAGCTGGCAGTGCGCGGCGCTTCGGGCAGGAGGTGAGCAAGGGGGAGCCGCCGCAGACGAGCTATCACAGCGTGACGGCGCCGCCGGCGGCACTCGAGCAGCTCACGCTCGTAGACGTGCGGAGGAAGGCATGAGGCGCCTGGGTGATCGACTGGTGCGGCTGGCTGACGACCAGCGGATCCTGACGGCCGAGGAGTGCGAGGCAATAGCGCGGCGCGTGATCGGCTTTGCTCAGGGTGAGGGGGAGACCAGGGTGGAGTTGCTGAGCTGGTGGCAGGGCGAGTTGCGCTGGGCGAGGAACCGGGTGAGCCTGGCCACCGATCGGCGTACGGTGCAGCTCCGGGTGCTGCGCGGCCCCCGTGGCCGCAGTGCGGATATGGGGGGAGGCCTGGCCACCACCAACCAGCTCGACGACATATCCCTCGAGTCGGTGGTGCGGGCGGCCGAGCGCAACGGCCGCCTCCAGAGGGAACGGTCGGGTGCGTGGGCCCCGGGACTGAGCTTCACTCCGCCGTATCCCGAGATGACCTATCCACCAACCGCGATCTGGAGCGACGCGACCTACTCGTTCACGGGGGAGCGGCGTGGCGAGGTAGCGCGCGCCATGGTGGAGAATGCCGAGGCCAGGGGGATGCTCTCGGCCGGCTACCTGGAGGCCCGTGCGGCACAGTTGGCGGAGTATACCTCCGAGCGTGAGCCCATCGTGGAGGTTCGCCCCTACGTGAAGTGGACGCAGGCGCAGTGCTCCACCACGGTGCGCGACTCCAGAGGGGCGGGCTCGGGGTGGGCCGGGCTCTCTTCGTACGACTGGGCGAAGATCGACGCCCATGCACTGGCCGCCCTGGCG
>DATCXG010000046.1:0-3832 GCA_036565945.1 Gemmatimonadaceae bacterium | reverse complement strand
GGTTGCGGCTAGCCGTACCTTCATCCGCGGCGCGTACGCGGGCTGCTTCACCTGGCTGCAGCAAGAGAAGCCGGTTGCGCAGATCGGCCGGTCCATGCTGCTCTACCGCATCCTTCCCGACACGGCGCCGCGAATTCCCCCCGGCGCGATACCAGTGGCCTCGCGTACCGAGAGCTATGGGGCGACGCTCGGAACAGTGGAACGCTCGGCGATCATATGCAGCCAGTCGCGCATGCTCATGCGGGGAGCCACGGCGCAGCTCTCCAGCGACGACGACAACCCCGATGACCGCGGCGACCTCATCGCGCGTGCTCGCGCGGCGCTGGGCGGATTCCTGAACGATGCCGCCCCACTCAGCACCGGAGAGCCCGAGGCGGCGCCGGAGCACACGCCCGTGACCGACCGCATGCTCACTGGTGCCGCGTCGGACGCGGCGAACTGGCTGACCTACGGTCACGACTACACCAACCGTCGCTTCTCCCCGCTCGAGCAGATCAACACGGCCAACGCGAATAAGTTGGTGCAGGCCTGGGTGCATCAGCTCGAGACCCCGCCCGGCGGACAGGAGAGCTCACCGATCGTCGTGGATGGCGTGCTCTATTACACCGGCCCACTCGGGGTGCTGATAGCGGTGGATGCGCGCACTGGCGTGGAGCTCTGGCGTCACCAACACAACGTGAGTGCAGTACCCACCTGCTGCGGAGCCAAGAACCGCGGCGTGGCCGTGTACCACGATAAAGTCTACATGGTGACGCTCGACGACCATCTGCTCGCGTTCGATCGTGCTACGGGAAAACTCGTCTGGGACGTGACCGTGGCCGACCCCAGGGTGGGATATTCCATGACCAGCGCGCCCCTGGCCGTGGACGGGAAGATGATCGTGGGCGTGGCGGGCGGTGAGTTCGCCATTCGCGGTTACGTGGATGCGTACGACGCCGAGAGTGGCAAGCGCGTATGGCGGTTCTGGACCGTACCGTCGCCCGAGGAGGGCGGGTGGTGGGGAAGGTGGTCGAAGACGACACCCGACGGCGACATCCTCCCGCGCGATATCGCGCGGGAGAAGCGCGACAGCGCGCGCTACGCCGACGCCTGGCGGTATGGCGGCGGCGGCGTGTGGAACACCCCTTCGTTTGACCCGGCACTGGGGCTGCTCTACTTCGGCGTGGGCAACCCGGCACCCAACATCGATGCGTCAGTGCGACCCGGCGACAATCTGTACACCTCGTCCATCGTGGCAGTGGACGTGAAGACCGGGAAGCTGAAGTGGTACTACCAGCAGGTGCCGCACGACGAATGGGACTACGACGCCGCCAGTCCCACGGTGCTCTTCGACGTGATGGTGGATGGCAAGCGGGTACCGGCCGTAGCGCAGGCGGGGAAGGTGGGCTGGGTGTACATCCTCGACCGCCGCACGGGCGCGCGCATCCGGCGCAGCGCGGCGTTCGTCCCGCACGAGAACACCTTCGCCTCGCCCACTGCCGAGGGAGTGCGGATCATGCCCGGCATGGGCGGCGGGAGCAACCATGCGCCCCCGTCGTATTCGGAGCGCACGGGCCTCATGTACGTATCTGGGATCGTGGAGCCCATCCTCTTCATACTCGCACCACAGCGCAGGCAGGAAGGCATCCAGTGGGAGGGTGGGCAGCATCTGCCGCTGGCGCCCGCGCGCGGCACGCTCACCGCGATCGACGTGGAGACGGGGCAGATTCGTTGGCAGAAGTGGACCGAAGAGCGAATGCTCGGCACCGGCACCATGGCGACGGCGGGGAATCTCGTGTTCTACGGCGAGCAGCAGGGCCTCTTCCACGCAGCGGACGCACGTACCGGCCAGGTGCTCTGGACCGCGCGCACCGGTGGCCGCGTGCGCGCCCCACCGATCAGCTACGAGATAGACGGCCGCCAATACGTCGCCATAGCCGCCGGCACGGCGCTATTCGCCTATGAGTTGGGAGAGGGCCGGTAACTACGGGGTTCAGGGTTCAGGGGGCAGGGCTTTAACTACGGGGTTCAGGGGGCAGGGTTCAGGAGGTAAGGGAACTGACAGGGGGCAGGAGCTGCCTCGGTGTAGAGATCCCTACCGCGAGGTAGTTCCTGAACCCTGAACCCTGCCCCCTGAACCCCGTAGTTACCATCCCCCCCGCGGGAAGGTCGTGTGGATGACGATGGGGGCGCGTTGGTTGATCATGATCGGGATGGAGCCGCGACCGGGGCGGATCTCGCAGTGGTCGTCGTCGCCGATGCCGCCGCCGCGAATGATCACGCCGATCAGCGGACCCATCCCATCGCCGTTCCTGGTCCGGGGCTGCGGTGCCGGATAGTCCACGGGGTTGGGTGTCGGACGTGGTCCGGCGCTCGGACGGGTGTCGCTGGCACCCACGGACTCGGTCTCAGGGGTGGAGGAGGCGGTTGGCTCGGGGACCACTGCCACGAGTACTGGCTCCGGGGCGGGGTCGGGGGCTTTGGCACTCACCGGAGCAACGCGCGGGCTCGGAGTTCTGGACGCGGACGGTTTGACGCGCGGCGCGGTGCGCCGATCGGCCACAGCGGTCCGTTCCCGTGCGTTCACCTCGGGCGATTCACCCAGCTCGATGGCCGACACGACCTGCGTGGGCGTGAACTGGGTGGACGCCAGCGCCGAGGTGGGTGCTGCGGCGCGTTCGAGATCGCTGCGCAACGCCGGATTCAGCGCCTGATCCTGCCGAGTCTGCTCCGACCTGCCGCATGCAAGCGCGAACCCGGCCAGAGATATCATTGCCGCCATCTTCATTGCGCTCATAGTTTCCTCCCGAAGTCGAGCGCTCCTGTAACCTCACATCCCATCCGGCACCATTCGAGCCAGCGCGCAAGGGGCATGCAGGGCAGCTCGAGGGCGCCAGCCGTCCTCCGTCGGTGACGTCCGTCGTCCACGTCCGTGGTCACCGACTGGCAGTGCTCGACGCCGTACTCGATGCAGTACCTGTGATCATTCAGCCTCCTGATGGTCACGCAGTACCCATGATCATGCGGTATCCCCGGCCCAGTGTCCACGGCCCAGCATCCATGATCGTACCCGAGATCGTGCCCGAATCGGTCGTGCAGTTTCCATGGTCGTGCCCGAATCGAGTACGCCGGGGTACTGGACCAATGCGGACCGCACTCGTTAGTACCTCGAGTGCCACCATGCATAAAACCTCACCAACGGCCACATCCATGTCCCAGCGTGCCTGCCGCACCCACGTCATCCTTCTGGCGCTCGCCGTAGCGTTTGTCGGTGCCTGTCGGCCAACCAATCACGGGGGTTCGCTCTCGGCGTCGCAACGCGCCGCCATCGCCGACACCGTTCGTCGCACCATCACCACCGCCGTCAACCTCTCGACGCGCGATGTGGTGGGCAGCCTCATGAGCCTGTACCCCGACACCGGGCTGGTGATCTCGGCGAGTGCTGGCCGTGTCACCACATCGCGCGACACGCTCGAGGGTAATATCCGGACCTTCTGGCGAAGCGTCGGCCAGAACATGCGGCAACCGCGCTGGGAGTGGGGGCAGATGTACGTGGATGTGCTCGGTCCAGATGCCGCGGTTCTGACCGCCACCTACCGTATTCCCCACATCACCCCGCAGGGCCATCCTCACGTGGTGGGCGGCGCGTGGACCGCGGTTTTCCAGCGTCGCGGCGGGAAATGGGTGATCGTGCAGGAACACCTGTCCGATTTCCCGCCTATAGGATAGAAATCCCGCCCAGTCTGAGGCGTATCGGTCCAAAGGATGCAGCATCTGAGCTCGGATGGTATCAGATGCGACACATCGAAACTCCAACGGTCGAAAGCGGCCGCATCTTTCCAACGCGCCGCAT
>DATCXG010000031.1:0-8683 GCA_036565945.1 Gemmatimonadaceae bacterium | reverse complement strand
GCTCGAAGCGGACCGGATGGTCCAGCCCGCGTGGAGCGGAGAAGGGCCGGTGCGGAGACGCCGATCCCTCCCGAGGAGCGGTTCCCGCACTAGCGCAGCAGGCAAAGTAGTCCGCGCCCCGGACGCCGAAACGGGGGTCGCGCGCTCGGAGCGCGCGACCCCCGCCGCCATCTAGCGAGCGCGCCTCATCCAGCGCACTACCTCCCTCAGCGCCGGACGCTTGCCGTACATCAGCAATCCTGTCCGGTACACACGGGCGGCGAGCACCACGGCGATGTAGCACGAGCACGCGAGCGCGACGAGCGCTATCACGATGTCGAACGGCTCGAGCGTCACCACGCTCATGCGGAGCGGCATGATGATCGGCGACGAGAAGGGAAGCCATCCCATCGTGTACGCGAGCTTGCTCTCGGGCGCGGACAGCACCGGCGCCAGCGCGAATACGCTCACGACGAGCAGCATCACCACCGGCATCTGCGCCTGCTGGGCATCCTGCTCGTTGCTCACCGTCGCGCCCACCATGGCGAAGAGCGCGGCGTAGAACGTGTAGCCGAGGACGAAGAAGAGGAGCAGGAGCACGGCCGCTCCGATCGATATATCGGGGATGTTTATCGGCGTGATCTGGACCCCGAAGTGGCCGAGCACCTGCGATCGAACTTTCATCAGGGTGAAGCCGACCCCGATCCAGATCACCATCTGCGTGAGCCCCACGGCTCCCACACCCAGAACCTTCCCACCCAGCAGCTTCAGCGGGGAGACGCTGGAAACCACCACCTCAGCCACCCTGGTCTGCTTTTCCTCGATCACGCCGCGCAGCACCGCCTGCCCGTACATGATCAGCGAGATGTAGAGCAGCATCGCCACACCGAAGGCGAAGAAGATGCTCACGCTGGCCGACGCGCCCCGGCCGCGGTCGGTTATTCGCTCGGCTTCCAGATCGAGGTGCATGTTGGCCAGCGCGCTGCTCTGGAAGGTGTCGAGCCCGGCGTTCTCCAGCCGCATCGCCACGACCTCGTCACGGACCACGCGGCGGATCTCGTCCATGTCTGCGCTCGAGGTGGCGTTGGTGCCCGCGTAGCGCGCCGAGCGTCCGGCGATGGTGTTCGCATCGAGGACGAGGTAACCGCGCGTTCTCTTGGCGACGGTCTGCCGCGTGGCCAGGCTCTCCGCCTCGGCGAGGCGCGCCGGCGCGAGGGTGCGCACCTCGGTGCGCGAGGTGTCGCCCGCCAGGCCGCCGTTCAGCTCGGACGCGATCCTGTTGCCGAGGTTAGTGCCGGTGGCATCGAGGATCACGATGCGAGCGAGGTTGGCGGATGCCCTGTTGCGCGACGTCAGCCACGGCGGCACGAAGAGCAGCAGGCCGATAATGATCGGCCCGAACACCGTGGCGACGAGGAACCAGCGCGTCCGCACGCGCTCGAGATACTCGCGAGCGGTGACGACGAGGAGCTTATTCCTGGCCATCGGTCGCCTCCACTGTGCTTGCGGCGCCGGCCGCGCCCACTCGTTCGACGAAGATGCGGTGCAGCGAAGCCTGCACCAGCTCGAAGCGCGCGATGTTGGCGCCCGACTCTACCAGCCGGTGCAGCAGCAGCTGGGCGTCGGCGCCCGGCGCCAGCTCGATGTCGAAGACGCGGTTGGCGTCGTCCACCTGGCTCACGAGCGATCGGTCCCCCAGCACCGTGGCCACGCCGTTGACTCTGCCATCGCTAAGCTCCAGCGCCACGCGGCGGCCGCCGTGCTCCTCCCTCACCTTCGCCACGGGACCGTCGATCAACTTCTCCCCGCGGGCGATAATGCAGACGGAATCGCAGAGCCGCTCCGCACTGTCCATCATGTGCGTGCAGAAGAGGATGGTCTTTCCGCTCCGGCGGAGCTCCATGATGATGTCCTGGAGCATCTGCGCGTTGATCGGATCGAGACCGCTGAACGGCTCGTCGAGGATCAGCAGGTCGGGGTCGTGCAGCAGTGCGCCGATGAACTGAACCTTCTGCTGCATCCCGCGCGAGAGGTCGTCGACCTTGGCATTGCCCCAATCGCGGCCGGCGCCACGCAGCCCCAGACGGTCGAGCCAGCCATCTATCCGCCTGTCGGCTTCGCGGCGGCCGAGGCCTTTGAGCTCGGCGAGGAAGCGAAGCACGCGGCGAACCTGCATGCGCCGGTAGAGTCCGCGCTCCTCCGGGAGATAGCCCACACGGTCGATGGCGCCGGGCGCTATGTTGGGCATCCCGAGGATATCGATCGAGCCCTCGTCGGGCTCGATCACATCGAGCACCATGCGAATGGTGGTCGTCTTCCCCGCGCCATTGGGGCCCAGGATCCCGTACACCGCTCCCCTGGGTACGGTGAGCGAGAGGCCGCCCACAGCGGTATGGCCATCGTAGCGCTTGACGACGTTGCGAATCTCTACTGCGGGTTCGGGCATGCGGGAGAGGGGAGGGGGGAGGAGGGGCCAAGGCGGAATCGTATCCGGAGGGTATCACTATCGTGAAGGCCGCTACCCCCACTGCCAATAGCTACCGGTTAGCAGCTCTTGGAGCCGTGTCGGCTGCGTCGCTCCGGGCATGCCTAAATGTAGCAATCTCGCTGACATTGGATCGGGCACTGCCGTCGGTGAATCGAGTGAGTATCTCCACCAGTAGTCGGCCTCCCTCCGGCGCATGTACGATCAGTCTTTTCTCGGCGACTGGCGACACGAAAAGCGCCGTTATCACACGAGTCTCCGCAGCAACACTGGAGTGTATGTTCGCAGCATATGGGGTGCCTTCTGCGCTTCCCCATGGACAGCTCACAGGGTTGCAGCTAGCCCAAGCGCTGATGTTTATGTGGCTCGCATCCCTCGTCTCAATCCTTAGCGCTGTCGCCGTTCGCGTGCTTGGGTGGATGTTTTCCCACGTTCCAGCAAAGTCGCTGAGGCGCGCACTGCTGGCTGGGTTAGAACAGTTTAAGAGGCCGGCCATGAGAGCGGCAACGGAAACCCGGATAGCCATCAGCGTTTAATGTGAGCGATGCGGTGGCAGCACCGCCGGCAAAGTGTGCGACTATCCATTCCGGAGCGCAGTTGAAGGATCGATACGCATAGCTCGACGTGCCGGGAAATAAGCAGCAGCAAGTGAAGTAAGCAATAACGCTGCAGACGCCCCGAGAAGAATGCGCGGATCCATCGCGCTGCCGCCGTATAGAAACCTACGAGCCAGTCCGGTGAGTGCGAAGGACCCGGCCAACCCACCTAGTACTCCAAGCACGGTTGCGATTAGCGTCGATCGCATCACGAACCACAGTACGTTACCGGCCTGCGCTCCAAGCGCGATACGTAGGCCAATTTCCGGTGATCGCCTCTCAACAACCTGCGATACGACTCCGAATACGCCAACAGCGGCAATTGTTAGAGAGATGATGGCAAACACGGACAAAACGACGAAGTTAAGGCGAAGCGGTCCGAGTTCCTTGCTTATCGCTGCAGCGATCGAGGTGAGAGCGACTATCGGAGTATTGGGCGCGACATCATGGATCGCTGCACGAATGGCAGGCAGTGTTCCTCTCGCATCCGAGCTTGTGCGTACGACGAACGATACTCCGTATGCTGGCCGAGTATTCTGGGCAAGTGGCTGGTAGATGGTCGGATAAAACAGGCTGCTCGTATCCGGGAAGACCCCTCTTGCAGTTGTGCCGACGACTCCGACAATAGTCATCCACTCCGAGCCGGAACTGGGACTACCAAACCTTATCTGCTGACCCAGAATATGCCCGGCGGGGAATAGCTGCTTCGCGGATTGCTCATCGAGGATGGCAACGGCAGGGGTGTTGATCGCGTCATTGTCGTTGAACGCGCGACCTGCCACGAGCGGGATCCGCCACGTGTCGAAGTACTCCGGCGTGATGAGTTCCGCCGATAGTGGGGGGCTCACTGGAGTCATATCCCGGTCGCCTGTTCTCGACAACCCTGGGAAGGATGGCCCGGAGGTGTTTGCCGCGACACCGACTACGCCGGGAATCCCATGGAGCCTGTATAGAATGCGCTCCGCTAGCCGTTGCTGCTCTGATACGCTCGGAAGGCCGGCACCTCGTGTAGAAATCGAAGCGATGAACACGGATTGCTTGGCACGGCCGATATCCCTCCCAGCAGACTCCACAAATGCCTTGGCGAAAAGGCTCGCGCCACTGAGCAGGACGAGCGCTATCTGCACTTCCAGAGCAATGAGTGCAAGCCGATGGCGACCCGAGTCCCGCACCCCTACCAGCGTGGAGTTGATGTCACGAAGCGACGAGGCGGTTCGCAGTGATCGGACAGCGATAACAGGGGCCGCGCCAACCAGGACTGCAGTGAGGGCCACTAGGCCGGCGGCGAAACCCAGCACCCGGGGGTCGAGCGAAAAATTGGTCCAATACGGAATGCTGCTCGCCGGGAATAGCTTGGTTACCTGGCCGAGCCAGATTGAGATGGCCAATCCCAGTGCTCCTCCTCCTGCCGCGCAAATCAGAGCTTCGAGGCACAACTGGCGCACTTGCTTCCAACGCGTGGCACCTAAGGCAGCACGGACAATCAGGTCATGGCGCTTTCCATGGAATCGCACGACAAACAGGCCTGCGAGATTAGCACAAACACTGAGTAGTACAAACGCCACCGAGCCGAGCAAAAGGAAGTACGATGATGACGCCACCGCCCTTGCATGTGCGCGGCGGAGTGGTAGAACTCCGGCCCTTCTATGAACGCTATCATTCTCAAATGAGCTCGTGCGCGCATGATCAGCGTTCGAGAGCAGGAATTGCATTTGAGAATGGAGCGACTTCACGTCCGAACCGGGCCGTAATCGCGCTATCAGAGTCAGTGCGTGCTCGCGATCTGGCCTGAGTGCCGCGTATGGCTCGAACGGTATGAAGAATTGCGCCGTAGAGGAATCTGCGGTGAACAGCGGTCTGCCGATCCTCGCTGAGGATGGCAAAATTCCGATTATCCGGAATGGAGATCCATTGAGCGCGATGTCACTGCCGATGACTGCTGTATCAGCCCCGTACCGCGCCACCCAGAAGGTATGGCTCAACACCACAACGTGCTCGGCATCAGCCCGCTTATCGTTGCTGTCAAACAGGCGACCGGCGGCAGGCCGAATCCCGAGGAGTGCTAGAAAGTGGGACGAGATCGCAGCACCCTGGCCTACGGCCGACCCG
Organism: Gemmatimonadaceae bacterium; assembly: GCA_036565945.1. GTDB lineage: Bacteria > Gemmatimonadota > Gemmatimonadetes > Gemmatimonadales > Gemmatimonadaceae > JADGGM01. Next base: position 3,514 of record DATCXG010000031.1, on the reverse strand, counting down.
CTACGGTCGGCGACGATCGCGGGAAAGACGTCCAATCCAGCCAATTCGTCGGCGGCTGGGAGGGCCCGTGACCAATTCTCAAACTCCAGGTTCGTCACTCCGCCCCTGCACACGCTCCGACACTCCGCTCGATCATCGAATAGCTGAATGACGGCGAGTCTGCCGGCTGGGTGGAACGGGAGTGGGCTGAAATACACAGCGTTCAAGACGCTGAAAACCGCGGTGCTGGCACCAATGCCGAGGGCTAGCGAGCCGATTGCCATCAGCACGAAGCTCGGGTTCATGGCGAGCGATCGAAGAGCTCTTATTACATCATCGCGCACTTTGCCGCGCTCACATTCACATGGGTAGGAAGTGGCCGGTTGACGTCGAGCGGTACGAAGGGAGTACTACCCCGGCGGAAGTGGGAGACGGCGTGGATTGCCAGCTGCCACTATCGCTGTGATCCCGGGCTCAGCGCCGGGTCGCCTTCAACGCGGCTTTTACGTACTCGTTAAGCTGTTCGAAGCCGGGGTTCCCCATGACCATCAGATCGTTAATCAGAAATGTCGGCGTTTCGTGTGTTCCGAGCTGCATGGCTGCCAGACTATCTCGGCGAACCAGTGCATCTACCGTTGAGTCTGCCAAACAAAGTGTGAATTGAGCTGTGTCACTAATACCTGACTCGAGCGCGAAGCGAGTCCATCCTTTCTTCCCTATCGAGTCCACTTGAGCGAAGAGCGCGTCGTGGTAGGCTTCGAACTGGCCCGCGCGACCAGCGCATTCAGATGCTACCGCCGCGGCGTGCGCGTGTTCATGTATAGGCAGATGACGGTACACGATCGCGACATCCGAAGCGTACCAGCGTCGCAACTCATGCAGTGACCCGGATGCGACGCGACAATACGGGCATTCAAAATCCGAGAACTCTACTATCGTCACTGGCGCGGCTGTTGGCCCCATGCGCGTTCCTGCATCTCCGAGCTGACGCCAGTTCTCCACACGCTTTGTCTTCGGCTGGGCTCCGCCAGTGTGCTCAGGAGCAAAGAACGATGTGCGGATGCGATCCGCGCCTACCGCTAGCGCCAGCGCGGTTACCACGACAGTAGCTACATTCAAGAACCACTGGCCGTAGGGAGCTCGAGTCACGCTGGTGTGCCTCCGCCTAGATGGTTAACCGTGCTGTCGTGGATTGCGTCGTACTCTGATCCGTGAGCGGAAGAGGGTATTACGACGCCGCGCTCCATCGGTCGCCACAGCGCGACCTCGGCGGTTCGCATGACGACTGATTGAGCGCGGTTGTTGGTCGAGAAACAGGCCCGGTAGGACCTTACCCTTTGCAGTTAGGAGCCGCAGCGCCCTTTACTTGCTACGGTAGTGCCGCCGACGTACTGACACGCGCACAAGAGATCGCATCCGCTATTGTCGACGCAGGAGTACGCCACGCACGAATTCCCCGCTTCTGCCTGAGCCTGCTGGGGCGCCCCAGCAAGCAGGATGAACAACGACATAGCCGCGATCCAGAGCCTTCGCTTCATAAAGCCTCCTTGGCGGGTATCACACGGCCCGTGTGGACCGACACCGGCTTCACGCCGGCTACGAAGAGATATGCCAAGAATAGCGTTGTATAACGACGCTGCGGCTGTTGCTTGCTATCGAATAGGGGGACGAAGTTCGGTGAGGCGACGGGCCAAGGCCCACGGTAACCATAAGCACCAGTGTGCGATGCAAAGGACGGAAGAGCTGGCCCGGCGAGCTTCTCGGACGGCAAACAAGTATGTCCGACCCAGGACGTTGTCAAGAGCAAGTTGCTGTTCCGGGGGCAAGTCGTTCCCGGTGACACGGACCATTTGGTCCTGAGGGGTCGTAGGTAGCTGCAGCCAAACCCCTCCTATCCCCGATCGCGTCACCTGCCTAGCAGTTTCAGTGGCGCGAAGTTGTTCTAGCCCGTCGGCGAAGCCCTCATGATCCGTGCGGTTCACGGCGCCCTCCGCCCGTCTTGCCCGGCCCGTGCCACGGCCGACATATTCGCGGATGACATCGAGGTTCCTCGCCTGCATCCTTGCCGCGTCCGCGCTGCTGACCGGCTGCAAGGGCAACGAGAGCGGCTCTGCCAGCCGCATCGTCGTCTTCAACGCCGGCAGCCTCGCCATCCCGATGCGCGCGGTACTCGACTCCTTCGCGGCGCGCGAGCACCTCACCATCGCGCAGGAGAACGCCGGCAGTCTGGAGACGGCGCGGAAGCTCACCGAGCTTGGCCACATCCCCGACGTCATCGCGCTCGCCGACTACGAGGTGTTCCCGCGGTACCTCATGCCGAGCCAGGTGAAGTGGTACCTGGACTTCGCTCGCAACCGCATGGTGCTCGCGTACACTCCGAAGTCGCGCTTCGCCGACGAGATCACCCCCGACAACTGGTGGAGCATCGTCCAGCGCTCAGGCGTGCAGGTGGGGCGCTCCGATCCGAACCTCGACCCCAACGGTTACCGCACGTTGCTAACCATGCAGCTGGCCGAGCGGCACTACGAGAAGCCTGGCCTCTACGACAGCCTCCTCGCTCACGCACCGGAGAGCAACGTGCGGCCGAAGGAGGCGGACCTCGTGGGGCTCGTCCAGGCCGGCGAGATGGATTACATCTGGAGCTACGAGTCGCTCGCATCGGCGGCGGGGTTGAAGTTCGTGCAGCTTCCAGCGGCGATCGATCTGGGCTCGCCCGCCGACTCGGCGCGCTACGCCACTGCCTCCGTGCGAGTGCGCGGGAAGACGCCGGGCGACACGGTGACCTTCCGCGGTCAGCCGATCGTGTACGCTCTCTCCATCCCCATTAAGGCGCCGCACCCCGCGCTGGCCGAGCGTTTCGTGGCGTACCTGATGTCGGACGAAGGGAAGCGCATCATGCGCGCGACGGGGCTCGACGTGCTGGATGAGCCAGTCGTGGTGGGGTCGGGCGTACCGGAGGCGGTGACAGACGCTGCATCGGCCGTGACGCACGCCGACAGCACAGCGCCATGACCCACGCCGGTGCGGTGGCCACCCTGCCGCGCTCACGTTCGTCGTACCGCGTGGCCAGCGTGGTGGCCGCGCTCCTCGCCTCGCTCTTCCTCCTCTTTCTGTTCGCGCCCATCGTCAGGCTGCTCGTCTCCGGCGGCGCGGGCGGGGTGGGGAGGCTCTTCTCCGACTCCGAGCTGCGAGGCGCGCTCTGGCTCACGGCGTTCACCGCCACGAGCGCCACTCTCCTGGGGATCCTTGGCGGAACTCCACTCGCTTACCTCCTCGCGCGGCGAGCCTTCCGCGGCCGTGCGGTGATCGCGGCGCTCATAGATCTTCCGCTACTCATCCCGCACCCGGTGGCCGGGATCGCGCTCCTCCTGGTGCTTGGCCGCGAGAGCGCGGTTGGCTCCGCGCTCCTGCATGCGGGAATCCGCGTGACCGGCTCGGCGGTGGGGATAGTGTGTGCGATGCTCTTCGTGTCCGCGCCGCTCTACGTGAGCGCAGCGCGAGAGGCGTTCGCCAGGGTGGATCCGCGCTACGAAGC
>DATCXG010000014.1:0-13007 GCA_036565945.1 Gemmatimonadaceae bacterium | reverse complement strand
CTGCGGCGGTCACGTGACCGCCGCAGCAGCTAGCTCACATGTATCGCAGGTTGTTCTGTCCTGATGGTGACGCCGTTCGCGAGCCACGATGATGCCGCGAGGCACCCATGTTCGAAGGGAACTACCAAGGGTACATCGATGATCCGTCGCTGAGGAAGGGGCGGAGAAGGGAACGTCAAGCGGTCCGTCTTATGCCATCAAACCGGCAACTCTAACGGTTATTCTTCCTGGCATGGCCGCATTGGACGACACTGCCGACCCCAGCGGGCACGACGCCCCAACCGGGGCGGGCCGCACGCAGGTCGAGCGTGAGATGGAATCGTATGCCGGTGCCGGTGAAATCGACGAGGCTGGCGAGCCCAGCGTCAGGGGCTTGCCGCTGTATCGACTCCTCGTCGACACAGTGGGCGACTACGCGATCTTTGCACTCGATGCCCGCGGCCATATCCTGACCTGGAATGCCGGTGCCCAGCGCATCAAGGGCTACGCGGCCGAAGACATCATCGGCCGGCACTTCTCGGTATTCTATCCGCCGGAGGACATCGCGGCCGGCAAACCGGCGCGCGAGCTCACCATCGCGGCGCGCGAGGGACGCCTCGAGGATGAGGGGTGGCGCCTCCGGAAGGACGGGTCGGCCTTCTGGGCCAACGTGGTCATCACCGCGCTGCGAGATGAGACCGGAGCCCTCGTCGGGTTCGCCAAGGTAACGCGAGATATGACCGAGCGGCGGATGGCTGAGGAGAAGCTCCGCCAGAGCGAGGAGCGGTTCCGGCTACTCGTCCATGGTGTGCGGGACTATGCGATCTTCATGTTGGACCCTGAGGGCCGCGTCGCGAGCTGGAATGCGGGCGCCGCGGCCATCAAGGGGTACCGTGCCGAGGAGATCATCGGCCGCCACTTCTCGGCCTTCTATACAGCCGAGGATGTCGCCGCCGGCAAGCCGAGGTGGGAGCTGGAATTCGTCGCTCGCGAGGGAAAGTTCGAAACTGAAGGCTGGCGCGTCCGGAAGGACGGTTCCTTGTTCTGGGCGAACGTGGTGATCACCGCTCTGCGCGATGCAGAGGGAGAACTGATCGGCTTCGCCAAGGTGACGCGGGATCTCACCGAGCGTCGCGCGGCCCAGGAGCGGATCCTCGCCGATACGCGGCGGGTCGCCGAGGCCGAGTCGGCCAATCGCACGAAGAGCGAGTTCCTGAGGGCTATGTCGCACGAGCTCCGCACGCCGATCAACGCCACGTTAGGTTACGCACAGCTCATCGACGCGGGGATCGGTGGCCCTGTCACCGAGCAGCAGCGGGATTACATTGCGCGCATCCAGGCTACCCAGCAGCACCTGCTTCGCATCATCACCGACATGCTGAACTACACTCGGATCGAGGCCGGGCGGATGGAATATGAGCTCACCGCCGTGCCCCTGCGCGAGGTAGTCGACGCCGTGCTCCCGATGATCGAGCCACAGGCGACTGCCCGAGGACTCACTCTCGACCACGGCCCGTGCCTGGCAGGGGTAGTTGGGCGAGCGGACCGGGCGAAGGCGGAGCAGATCGTGCTGAACCTGCTCTCGAACGCAGTGAAGTTCACGCCGTCGGGCGGGCAAGTCGCGGTCAGCTGTCGCGTCGCGGATTCGTCGGTCGCCGTCACCGTGCAGGACAGCGGACCGGGCGTGCCGCCGGACAAGCGCGAGGCGATCTTCGAGCCATTTGTACAGATCGGGCGCTCCCTCACGAGTGCGCACCAGGGCACCGGGCTGGGACTGCCGATCAGCCGCGACCTGGCGCGCGCGATGGGTGGAGACGTCGTGGTCGAGGGCGCGCCCGGGCAGGGTGCGACATTCATTCTCACACTTCCGCGCGCCTGATTGGCTACACCTACATTGCACCTACCAGCATCGCCGGCCTCCTCGCGGTGGATGCTACCGATCCTCTGCACGACCGCTTTCCTCGTCATCGCCCAGGCGTTCATGGTGGCGCCGCTCATCCCGCGCCTGGCCGACGTCTTCCACACCAACGTAGCCTGGGTCGGGTTCGCGGTACCCGGCTACCTCGTGCCGTACGGGATAGCAACGCTGGCATGGGGCCCGTTATCGGATCGTTTCGGGCGGCGCCCGGTCATCCTCGGATCACTGACGCTGTTCGTGGTCCTGACGGCAGCTACCGCGACGGCGGCCAGTGTGACAGGGTTCCTGGCGTGGCGGATCGCCACCGGGATCGGGGCGAGCGGCGTGGTGCCGATAAGCCTCACGCTCATCGGTGATGTGGTGCCGTTCCAGAAGCGTGGCCGGGCACTGGGCTGGCTGTTCGGGGCGATAGCCGGCGGGACCGCGGCCGGCGCCACGGTTGGCGCGCTCGTGGAGCCTGTGGTCGGATGGCAGGGTCTGTTCCTCGCGGTAGCCGCGTTCACCGCGGTACTGGGCATCGCGGCGGTCGCGATTGGAGCGATACCGCGATTGCCCAGGCCAGCAGCGCCGCGATTGTCCGCGATCGTTCGCGGCTATGCGGCGCTGTTGTCGCTACCTCGTGGACGCCGCACTTACTCCTACGTGCTGATCAACGCTGTCGCGCAGTCGGGGGTGTACACGTGGATGGGCGTGTACCTGCGTCAGCGCTTCGGACTTGGCGAGGTGGGCATCGGGCTCGCGCTGCTGGGATACGGCATCCCCGGACTGCTGTTCGGACCGACCATCGGCCGCCTGGCGGATCGGCACGGCCGCTCCTGGATCATTCCCGCCGGAGTGGCGCTCACCGCCGTGTGCGCACTGCTTCTTGCCGCGCCTCTCACGCTGATCGCGGTACAAGTAGCCATCATCGCGCTCTCGCTGGGCTACGATCTTACCCAACCGCTCCTCGCCGGCATCGTCACCGACCTTCCCGGGAACCGTGGTCAGGCCACGGCTGTCATGGCCTTCCTGCTGTTCATCGGCTTCGGACTCGGTAGCCTGCTGTTCCAGGCGGCCCTGATGTGGGGCTTCCCGGTGGCGCTCACCTTGTTCGGCTGCGCCGCGTTGGTGGCAGCCGGCGTCGCCGTTCCGTTGTTCCGGGGTGAACGTCCACGGCCATCGCATCCGGCGCAGACTCCAGCGGCTCGGAGCGCGTAGGCATCGAACTTATCATTTCAGTGTCGACCTCGGCAGAGTGAAATTCCGGATGGGAGCGCCAACCCACTCTGTCGGCCAATTGCCTTCTCTCTTATAGTTGTCCCGGGCATTCCGGGCTTTCCCCGGTGCCTGCACGGTTCTGCAGATTCGTGAGGGGGAGGTATGAAGGCTACGAGTCTGACCCTGGCGGCTGGGGTGCTTCTCTGGAGCTCATTGCCGGCATCAGGGAGCCGCCTTCCCGACGTCGTTCCCAACGACAACCGTGTACCCGCCGGGGTGTTGCAGAGCGGGGGCGACACGCTGAAGATCGAGCTGGAAATCCGGATGGCCACCTGGCGCCCGGAGTCCGATACCGGTCCGGCCATCGATGTGGCAGCCTTCACCGAAGCAGGCAAGGCTCCTTCGATCCCCGCTCCTCTGATCCGCGTTTCAGCCGGCACCACCGTCGTTGCCAGCGTAAGAAATCTTCTTTCCGATTCCACGGTATCGATTCACGGTCTGATCACCCGGCCGGCCATCGCGGATGATTCCCTGGTGCTCCGGCCGGGCGAGTCGAGCGTTGTACGCTTCGATGCCGGCGCTCCAGGGACTTACCTCTACTACGCAGTCCTGGGCTCCCATCGCTTCAATGTGGATGACGAACGCGAGCAACTCGGCGGCGCCCTGATAGTGGATCCTCCCGGCGGCTCGCCACCAGATCGTGTGTTCGTGCTGAATATCTGGGGCCACAAGATCGACTCGACGACCTATGGCAATGCGCTGACTATCAACGGCCGCTCCTGGCCGTACGACGAGCGCATCACTACCCAGGTCGGCGATACCCTCCGCTGGCGCATCGTCAACGTCAGCGAGCGGAATCACCCGATGCACCTGCATGGTTTCTACTTCCTGCTGGAGTCACTCGGCAATGGATTGACCGATACGATTTACCGGCCGGCTGACAGGAAGCTTCTGGTTACCCAAGCAGTGCGTCCTTTCGGCTCGATGTCGCTGGCGTGGAGTCCGGACCGTCCGGGGAACTGGCTCTTTCACTGTCACATTGGCTTCCATGTTCTTCCCGAAGCGCGCCTCCAGCCGCCACCGCACGGTCATGGCGATTACAGCGCCCACGATCCCGACCGCCACATGTCCGGCCTGGTACTAGGCATCGATGTGCGGCCGAGGCCAGGCTACGTGGAAGCGGAGCGAAGACAACCCCAGCGGCTTCACCTCTTCGTCCAGGAAGGGCACCGGCGCGGGCGTGCTCCTCGCTCCCTCGGGTTCGTGCTGCAACAGGGGGACACTCCGCCCAATCCCGACTCGGTGGTGATCCCTGGCTCACCCATCGTTCTTACCAGGGGCCGGCCCACCGACATCGTGGTGGTCAATCGGCTCAGGGAACCCACCTCCATTCATTGGCACGGCATCGAGCTGGAGAGCTACTCCGACGGAGTGCCTGGTTGGAGCGGCTCAGGAAATCACCTGGCCCCATCGATCGCGCCCGGTGATTCGTTCGTCGCCCGTCTGACCTTGCCTCGGGCTGGGACGTTCATGTACCACACCCACCTCAATGACATCGAGCAGATAACCTCGGGACTCTACGGCGGAATCGTGGTGCTCGAGCCGGGGGAGCGCTTCGATTCCACCACGGATCACCTCTTCGTGGCCGGCTGGGATGGCCCTACTGAGGACGACTCGACGGGCCCGCGCACGCTCATCAATGGAGACTCCCTTCCGGCGGTGATGGAGCTCGCCGCCGGAGTCTCGCACCGTTTTCGCTTCGTGAACATCGGACCGGCCAACCGCTTCGACTTCATGATCTTTCGGGATACATCGCTGGTCTCCTGGCGCCGGGTGGCCAAGGACGGGGCTGACCTGCCACCCACCCAGGCCATACTCGTTCCGGCGAGACAGAACATCGAAGTGGGGGAAACCTTCGATGTCGAACTAACGCTGGAGCCCGGAGATTACCGCCTGGTGGCCGCCAGGGACCCGAAGAAACCGTACTACGTGCGACGCCTGATCGCGCGGTAACGGTGAGCGTCGTTCCGGACGCCCGCCGCTTTCGCGGCGAGGAACTTGTCACCGCGCCGGTCCGTTGCTGGATGAGCGGTGCTCGTCAGCCGGGCACGCGACATGAAGCTGATGTTGCCTTCGGCACCACTCTCACAGGAGCGGACATGAAGATCGGTATCATCGGTGCGGGCCAGATTGGTGGCACCCTCACCCGTCGCCTGAAAGCCCTGGGGCACGATGTCTCGGTGGCCAATTCCAGAGGGCCCGAGACGCTGGCCGGCCTGGCGGTGGAGACCGGCGCCAGGGCTGTTTCCGTGTCCGAAGCGGCTCGCGGAAAGGACGTGGTTATCGTGACCATTCCCGAGAGGAATGTCCCGAGCCTGCCAACTGGTCTATTCGATACTGCGGCCGAGAGTACGGTGGTCGTCGACACCGGCAACTACTATCCGCAGCAGCGCGATGGCCTCATCGACGCGATCGAGGCTGGCACCACGGAGAGCCGGTGGGTTTCTCAGCAGTTGGGCAGGCCCGTGGTGAAGGCGTTCAACAACATCTACGCGCGGCACCTGCTGGAGCGCGGGCGGCCTGCGGGTGACGCCGAGCGCTTCGCACTGCCAGTTGCCGGCGACGACCCGGCGGCGAAGGCTGTGGTGTTGCGCTTGATCGACGAGCTCGGGTTCGATGGCGTCGACGCCGGCGGCCTGGACGAGTCCTGGCGCCAGCAGCCCGGGACGCCGGTCTACGGTACCGATCTCGACGTCGAGGGCGTGCGGCGTGCGCTGTCCGAGGCGCGCAGAGAACGCAAACCGGAGTTTCGCGCCTAGGAGATCGGCTCCGCCGCCTCCCGATCCGCAATTGACCGAACCACTTTCATGGCCAAGCGCACTACTACCTTAGCGCTGGCGCTGCCGCCGCGCGTCCCGGGCACACCTGCCTACCGTTGGCTCTGCATCGCTTTGCGCTCGGCCATCCTCGATGGTCGCCTGCGGCCCGGGGCACGGCTCCCCGCCACGCGCGACCTGGCCATGCAGTATGGACTCTCGCGAGGCACGATCGTAAGCGCCTTCGAGCAGTTGAAGGCGGAGGGCTACCTGCAGGGTAATGTGGGATCTGGCACGTATGTGAACGAGATACTGCCGGACGATCTGCTCCATGTCGCGCGGAAGGCCGGCATGCAGCCGCCGGTACAGCGGCATCCGCGGCGTCGCGTGTCGGAGCTCGCCAGGCGGGCGCAGCCCCTGCCGGCGTATGACGCCAGACCCGCGCGCGCCTTCCGGGCCAACCAACCGGCGCTGGACCTGTTCCCCACCAGTTTGTGGGCGCAGATCGCGGCGCGTCGAGTGCGGCGTGCATCTACAAGTCTGCTGCTCGGCTGCGATGCAATGGGATACCGGCCGCTGCGAGAAGCGGTGGCCGACTATCTGATCACGTCTCGTGGCGTGAAGTGCACCGCCGACCAGGTGGCGATTGTCTCTGGAGTACAGGAGGCGCTGGACCTCGTGGCGCGGCTCGTCCTCGATCCCGGGGATCGAGTGTGCATGGAGAACCCCGGATATGTGGGCGCCGCCCTCGTGTTCGAAGCGATCGGTGCGAAGGTAGTCGCGGTAGGATTGGATGACGAAGGCATGCGACTGCACGACCCGCGCATGCGGGGAGCGCGGTTGGCCTACGTGACGCCGGCACACCAGTTCCCTCTGGGAGTTGGTATGAGCCTGCCCCGGCGTCTGGAGTTGTTGGAGTGGGCGCGGGAATCCGCCGCGCTGATATTCGAGGACGACTACGACAGCGAGTATCGCTATGCCGGCCGCCCCCTTCCGGCTCTGCAGGGACTCGATCGCCACGGCGTCGTGCTCTTCGCCGGGAGCTTCAGCAAGGTCCTATTCCCGTCGCTCCGCTTGGGATACCTCGTGGCTCCGCCCGACCTGGTGAGCTACGTCGCTGCCGCGAAGTCGCTCAGCAGCAGACACGCGCCACTACTGGAGCAGGCGGTGCTCTGCGACTTCATCACCGAGGGGCATTTCGGTCGCCACATCAGGCGCATGCGGGAGACGTACGCGGAGCGACTCGCCGTGCTCCTGGAGTGCTCGCGAGATCGACTCGGGGGACTGCTGGAGATCACGGGTGTCGAGGCCGGGCTGCAGACGGTGGGATGGCTGTGCGGCGGTATCGATGGGCGGTCGGCGGTCGCCGCGGCCGCCGCGCGGAATGTGGATGTGACGCCGCTCAGCGATTACAACCGAGGACGGGCAACGCGGGAGGGTCTGCAGTTGGGATTTGCCGCGGTCGACCCGCGGGAGATCCGGCGCGGGGTGCAGGATCTCGCTGCCGCGCTGGAGGCGGTGGCAACGGCGCGGGGTGCGTCGCCCTGAGCCACGTTCCCCCTTCGCGACCGCACACTTGGACCTGCGGTGGCGGGTTGAGCCGCTCTCTGGTCGATCAACTCGACGTGACGCGACCCTGCGCCAGGCGCCCTGCATCTAGCGCAGAGAAGCGGCAGAGCGTAGTTTATACAAATTGTCCATGACAATTCTACGATTTGCCCGCTGTGATTTCGTCGTTTCCGAGGAGCCGCGCAGCGTGGAAGAACGGTAGCCGACTCCCGTTAAAGTAATTCGTGTCGGCGCCTGGACCTCCACATCGGATGCCCTGCCCGCCGGCGTGGTAGCTCACCGCCCAACACTGGAGTGATTAGTCCATGTCAACACCATTCGCCCACAAGAGTCATTCAGCCGTCTTCTTCGCCGGAGCGCTCTCGTTGCTCACTCTGGCTGCTTGCGCCCCCAAGGCCGATCAGGCCGCTGACACCGCCGCCGTCGACACCGCTGCCGCTGCCGCGCCAGCCCCCGCGGGCCCGTCGGATCCGCAGATCGCGCACATCGCCGTCACGGCGAACTCGATCGATAGCACTGCTGGCGCCGTCGCGGTCACCAAGGCGCAGAACAAGGACGTGAAGGCTTTCGCGCAGATGATGGTCACCGATCATGGTGGTGTGAACCAGCAGGCTGTGGCGCTCGCCACGAAGCTCGGTGTCACTCCTGAGGACAACGACGTGAGCCGGCAGCTCCTGGCCGGTGCTGATCAGTCGGCGACGGAGCTGCAGGCCAAGACCGGTGCTGACTTCGACAAGGCTTACATGGACCGCGAAGTTGCGTTCCACCAGGCTGTCCTCGATGCCGTTGACCAGACGCTGATCCCGAGCGCCCAGAACGCTGAGCTCAAGGATCTCCTCGTGAAGGTGCGGCCGGCTTTCGTCGCCCACCTCGAGCGCGCCAAGAGCATCCGGTCCTCGCTCGGGGCCTGATGACGATTCGGCTGGCGATTCGCGCCGCCACTGCGGGAGTCTTCGCAGTGGCGGTCGCCACGTCGATTGCATGCGCGCGCCACACTCCTCAGGCGCACGTCGTCACGGTGAAGGACTTCACCTTCCAACCGCCGGCGCTCACGGTTAGCCCGGGCGACACGATTGTGTGGACTAATTCGGACTTCGTGCCGCATACGGCGACGGCGAGCGATAGCACCTGGGATTCGAAGACGATAGCCGCCGGCGGCACCTGGCGGTTCGTGGCGAGCACACCGGGGAATATCTCTTACTACTGCGTCTTCCACCCGAACATGAAGGGAACCATCGAGGTGCGCTGAGCACTCACGCGCGCGCGCCCGGCTGCTCGGTCCAGGGCGGCGGGTTGAATTTCGATGGCTCGATCAGTTGGTAGTGGAACGGAATAGCACCAGGCGCCTCGATTGCCTCGTCTACCTCGAAGGTGACGATCCGCTGGGCGCCGGGTGCGCCGGTCGTGTGCGCCGGGTCCCAGTCCACCGTGGCGCTGCCGGTGAGCTGCAGGGTATCCCCGGTGTCGAAATCCACGAAGATGAGGCCTGCGCGCGGGTAAGCCATGATGTTGCCCAGGGTGTTGAACATCGCGTTGCCCTTGTAGTCAGGCCACATCAGTCGGTCGCCAGCGACGTACACGAATCCTGGCGTGCCGCCGCGGTGCGAGCAGTCCACGCCGGCGGTGGGATGGGCGGAGGCGATGACGAAGGTGTCGGCACGGCGGATCCGCTCGCGTTGTGCCTCGGTGAGCCCTCGGCGACGCTGGGCACGCACCTCTCCCGCTGGTCGCGCCGGCGCCTCGTTGTCGATGGTTCGCGCCTGGATGTGCTTGGGGCAGTTCGAGTAGACCTGGTCGACGTCGACGCGGAGCTTGCCGTCGGCACCCAGCGCACCGCGCCCGTTCACCCTGAGGCGACGTCGCGCCGCGAAGTCGACGATCAGTACCCCCACCTGCGCACTCCGGGACGGCTGACTCTCCTGCAACTCGGCGCTCTCGCTCAGATTATCGGCGATGGGGTCGCCCGGCGTCGGAGCCACCGCTATCCGGAGCGTGTGCTCGTCGGGTGCGTCCGCGAAGCCCGCGGGGCCGGTCAGTGCGGTGGCCCAGGGGCGACCGTCACCATCGAGCGTGCCCACGAAGGCGAGACGCTGGGTGCGGAGGAAGTCCACCACGACGGGCGGCACCGTGGTATGGATGCTATGCGCTATCCGTGAAGCTGTGTCGCGCAGGCTCGCGCGCTCCTGAGCCGCGATCTCTCCCTCGTGGAAGCCGGCGCTCTTCTCAGCCTCGTGAGTCCCGTCGCCCTGCTGCTCGTTCTGCACGTCGCCCTCTTGTGATCACATCGTGAATCCCGTCGTCGTTCGCTGCAATCCTGTCACGACCCGCTGTGCCACGCTCGACAGCGAATTGCGTCGAGCGTGACCGCAGCGTGGCCGGCACGCTCAGAAGAATCCGCAGGTAGGAGCCGCGCCGGACGGCGCTTTCCCCTCGATTCCCGTCGGGGCGAACACTTCGAGCCGGATGCCGTCGGGGTCATCGAAGAATATCCCGCCCGAGGCCGCGCCCTCGGCGTGCGGCACGATGCCCTCGTGATAGATCTTCGCGCCGGCGCCCCGCACACGCGCCTCGACCGCGCGCACCTGCTCCACTGAATCGACCTGGAACGAGAGGTGGTGGAGGCCCGGCCGATCCTTGGTGAAGGCGCCGCGGCTCTGCTGCCAGAGGGTCAGAAGTAGACGGTCGCCCTGGGTAAGGAATACGAAGAGCTTGCCGGAATCCTCGGATTCGAGCATCACATCGAAACCGAATATTTGCTGGTAGAACTGCTTGGACCGCGCGATGTCGCTGACATTGAGGCCGATGTGGCCCGTCTGCAGCGTGGCGATCTGGGCTGGCGTCCGCTCGGAGGCGGTGGCGGTTGTCATGGGCACGTCCAGGATGGGGGGTGGCGAAGGGGTCGGCACAGCAGCATATGCCGAATGAACTATTGCTTTGGTAGGTATAGCGGGGGTTGTCTACCTTGTCAATCGTCATTTCGATAGGTAGAATTGTTCATGCCGCCATCACCTCGTCCGTTGCCTGCTCCGCCGCAAGCAATAGCTCGACCGGAGCGCCATGCGGCGCTGTTCGTCGGCAACGCGCTCTGGCTCGACTTCGTCAATACCCGGTACGTCGAGCGTAATCGGCCTGTCGACCTGCTCCAGAACTTCGAGTCGTTGGTCGACTGGCTCGCCGAGGCTGGCACTCTTCCAGCCGAGGATGCGCGGGAAGCCGTCACGCGCTGGGACGGGACTCCGCAGGGAGCGCACGTGCTGGCCGACGCACTCGCTCTTCGTGATGCCCTGCGCGACCTGGCCGAGTCGCTCGCATCCGGATCCGGGGCGCGCGCGGGGAGCGTGGCCGAGGAGTCCGCTCATGGTGCAGTTGCGTCGGGCCAATCAGCGCCTTCCGTCCATGCCGCGCCATCGGGCCATGCAGCGCACTCCGAGCATGTCGCGCCAGACGCGATGGCGAGGGCGGCGGCCGCCATCAATGGCATTCTCCGCGCGAATGTCTGCTACGATGAGCTCATGCTCCTGCCTGATCGCGCCGATACCGCCGCACCCTTCGCGCGGCATGCGCGAGGGACCGACGCTGACCCCCTGCGCATGCTTGCTCCGGTGGCCGACTCGGCCAGCGAGTTGCTCTGCGGCTCTGGCGATCCATCACGGGTGCGGCGCTGCGGGAACCCCAGGTGCGTGCTCTACTTCTACGACACCACCAAGAATCGCCGCCGGCGCTTCTGCAGCCCCGCGGGATGCGGCAATCGCGTCAAGGCTGCCGCACGATATCGACGCTCCAGAGCGTCGGAGAAGGTGGATCCAGCTGAGTGAGTCGGGACCTCACCAGGGAAGTGCAGGATCCAGACGGATGCTTCTGTACGGGCTCGCACGGGGACGATCGTCGGCTCGCGTTTCTCCCCCCTGCCCGCTGGTAGTAGTGTCGCGAATGGCGTCGCGTCCAACACAGAGGAACGAATCCTGAAGTCTTTCCGCTTCGCGCGGCCCTGGTCCTCGGCGACTTCCTCCGATGCGCGCCAGAGGCAACACCGTGCGCGTGCGCGGTGGCCGGCCTAGCACAACCCATCCGGGGAGGGCTCTATGTGTACCGCGTTCACGGCGAGACCGGCGGTTTCCCGCTGGTTGATTACCGCGCTCCTCACGTTCGGAGTGAGCGTACTGGGCGGCTCGAGCGCGACGCTCGCGTACGGACAGGCCGGCCAGACCACGACCCCGAACCCCGCCACACTCGACAGCCTGCGCGTCGCGCTCGAGAAGTATCAGGATCCCATCGTGGCGGTCCACGACGGCTACTTCTCTACTCTGGGGTGCATTACCATTCCGCGCGCCGGCGGCGAGGGCGATGTCCCCTACCGTGAGGGTACGATGGGAGTGCACTTCCTCAACACCAGCACCATAAGCCAGGCCCCCGACCCGTCCAAGCCGCAGATTCTCATCTACGAGCCGCAGGGTGATAAGCTCCGTCTCGTCGCTGCCGAGTGGTTCATCCCGCTCTCTACCGGGGTCACCGAGCGACCCGTGCTCTTCGGCCAACCATTCGACGGTCCCATGGCCGGCCACCACCCTGTCATGCCGGTTGCCCTGAGCCACTACGACCTTCACGTCTGGCTCTTCAAGTCGAACCCGTATGGCATGTTCAGCCCCACGAACCCCGATGTGAAGTGCGGCAGCTATGCCTACACGGTGGAGGAAGCAGCACCCAGGATCGTTGACGTTCCGAACCATCGATAACGCACGCAACTACGTGTTGCGCGCGAGGAGGAGTTACGGCTATGTCCGACAGTCAGAATGCCGAGCAAGCGATCCTCGTGACCGGGGCTACGGGGAAGCAGGGTGGCGCTGTGGCGCGGCACCTCCTGAATGGCGGGTTCCATATCAGGGCCCTCACTCGCGACCCGGGGAAACCAGCGGCTCAGCGACTGGCCAAGCTGGGTGCGGAGGTCATTCGCGGCGATATGGATGAGCCCGAGTCGCTGCGTCCAGCGCTCGAGGGCGTGTACGGTGTGTTCTCCGTACAGAACTTCTGGGAGACCGGCTACGATCGCGAGGTCGCGCAAGGAATCGCCCTGGCGGAACTGGCGAGCGAGGTGGGTGTGGAGCACTTCGTCTACAACTCCGTGGGAAGTGCCCACCGCGCCACCGGGCTCTCGCACTTCGAGAGCAAGTGGCGGATCGAAGAGCGTATTCGTGAGCTCGGTCTTCCATACACCATCTTTCGGCCGGTCTTCTTCATGGACAACTGGGAGACACCGCAGTTGCGCGCCTCGATCGTGGACGGTACCCTGGCGCAGCCGCTCGATCCAGGGAGAACCCTCCAGCAGGTGTCTGCCAGCGACATTGGCGGGTTCGTCGCCCTGGCGTTCGGCGATCGCGATGAGTGGCTGGGGCGCGAGCTGGACCTCGCGGGCGATGAGCTGACCATGCCGCAGGCGGCCGAAACGTTCAGCCGGGTCATCGGTCGTCCGGTGGAGTACGTGCAGGTCGGTTGGGATCAGTTCCGCGACGCCGCGGGTGAGGAGTACGCGC
>DATCXG010000612.1:0-3982 GCA_036565945.1 Gemmatimonadaceae bacterium | reverse complement strand
CGTCGGCAACGGGAGCGCGCCGCTGCCGCCATTCGGTATCCTCTTCCCCGGCGTCGATCTCCTCTGGGACGGGCTGGGCACAGGCAACTGCTGGCGGCAGAACCGGTACGGCACGAGTTTCCCAGCCCAGCTCCCGCCGTGTCGCTGAGGGGTCCCAGTGGCCTCCGCTCCCGGCGGCCACTCGTGCCATCGCTCTACTACTTCGCGCGCTTCATCGGTGAGCCCTTGGAGGTGGCACTGAGCTCTTCTTGCGTCATCGCCTTGCGCCATCGCCAGCAACTCGCGCACGAGCGTACGCGCATCCTTCCCTGCTCGCGCCTCGCGCGGCACGAACGGCGAGCCCTCCGGCAGCTCACTCGCGAACCGCACGTTCCACGGGCAAACCTCCTGGGAGATGTGCCGGTATACCCATCTTGAAATTCCGCTAGCGACAGGCCGGCGAACTCTCGGGAAGACAAGGGGTCAGCATCGGCAGGCCAGGAGGAGATGGGCGAGGCCAGGGATTGGCATGGGGCAGATTCGCGACATCCGGGAATAGCGAAAGTCAGTAGTGCCATTTAATCTTGATGTGGCACTATGGCTCGGCGCTGGTTCCACTCTGGGCAATCCCAATTTCTAGCCCATCATCGTGAATGCACCTCTATCCCCGCCATCGGAGGACCAGATGCCCGGCCGGCCAATTCCGCAAACCTGGCATTACGATCCCACCGTCTACGCCCCAGCGTCGCATAAGCGTGCCTGCAAGTACGAAGCTTTCGTTCCCGATGAGCTGGCCTCGGTAGCTGTACGGCTCGACGCCCAGCTGAGCGGACTCATATCCGAGGCGGAGCACGCGATCCGCCAACTCAACGACAAGGGAGGGCAGGCCCTGGATCCGCTTGCCCGCCTCCTGCTCCGAACCGAGTCGATCGCTTCATCGAAAGTCGAGGGGATGCAGCTCGGTGTACGCGAGCTGGCGCGTGCCGAGGCGAGAGCCGAATCCGGAATCACGCCGAGCCCGACGGCACTCGACCTGCTTGCGAACATCGACGCAATGATTCTCGCCGTGGACGATGCAGCGAACGTAAGGCAGTTCGGCGTGGCGGAGATCACCGCGATTCACCACCGTCTCCTCGAGCCCTCGCTACACAAGGACATCGCTGGTCGCATCCGCACCCAGCAGAACTGGATCGGGGGGAACGACTACAATCCATGCGGGGCCGACTACGTGCCGCCGCCGCCCGAGGAGGTTCATCGGCTGCTCTCGGATCTCTGTGCAACCATCAATGACGAAACCCTGTCGCCTCTGGTTCAGGCGGCGCTCGTGCATGCACAGTTCGAGACCATCCATCCGTTCGACGATGGGAATGGCCGCACTGGTCGCGCCCTCGTACATGTCGTGCTACGGCGTCGAGGGATCGCGCCGCATTTTCTGCCCCCAATAAGCGTTGTCTTCGCCGGAGCCAGGGATCGCTACATCGCGGGGCTCACACGGTTTCGTGGCGAAGGGGTGGATGACTGGATCGCGCAGTTCGCTGCTGCGACCGTGAAGGCCGCCCGTTTGGCGCGCGCATATATCGACGAGGTGCGCGCGCTGCAGGAACGCTGGCGCCAGCAGCTCCGTGTGGATGGAAATGCCCCGCGTTCAGATGCCGCCGTTTGGGCGATCATCGACCTGCTTCCGGCCCACCCGATGATCTCGGCGCCAGTAGCAGCCGCCGTCACCAGCCGGGCGAAGGGACGAGTCTACGAAGGCATCGAGCAGCTGGTGTCGGCCGGTGTACTACTGCCTCTCACGTCAGGGCGCCGAAATCGCTGGTGGGAGGCGGATGGGTTGTTGGAGCTTATCGGGCGCCTCGAAGCAGGACAGCTCCCCAAGTAAAGCGCGTTGCGTTGCGTGAACCGCGCCGGGCGCGGTTGGTCACGCGAGAGTAGCGGATGTTTGCCTGAGTCGTCCTCGCTCATACCAGCGAGGTCGCATATGATCTGAGTAGTCCGCCACACCGGAGGATTCGCCATGCTGCTTGCCTGCCTGGCACTCGGTCTCATCTCATGCAGGGACACGATCGACCCACGGGCAGCAACGCCCCCCTCCCAGGTCCAGCAACAGGAGGCAAGTGGTCCGGTCACGGTGCTGCGCCTCACCTGCACCTTCAGCTTCTCCAACGGCCAGCAAGGCGAGGTGCGCTGTGGAGAGCCCGGAACGGGGATGAAGCGCGTGAGCAAGAGCGTAATGCTCCCGGCCTCCAGCGAGTACGCCGCCTGGCTCCCCTACTATCTGGTGAAGGACACCGTCACCGAGAAATGGAGCTTCCTCTCGGTAGTGCAGAATCTGCTGGGGCAGCCCATCGGTACGATTAACGGAACGACGGCCGTGGGAACAAAGGTGGCCGTTACTTACGGTCCTGTGGCAAGCGCTGGTACCGGGACAGTCAACCTTATGAACGCTGATGGAACGGGCAACTTCACGGCTCCCAACCAGCCCTACTTCGACTATCCGGGGATTGTCGCTCCGCAGGTCTACTCTACGTATCGGATATGGAACGTCCATGTGCCGAACACGGTTACCGAGGTGACCATGGGGGTCGCGATCTCCACGGACTTCCCGGCTACGCAGAGCGTGGCCAGTATACCACCGTCCACGGAGCCAGCTTGGTTTGATGATGATACGAGCTGGGTAGAGGGGGACTCTGTGCCATTCCCGCATGTCAGGGGCATTCTCGGAGTCAACTTCAAGCCGTCCGCTACGCTGGCTGACCGTCAGCTCGCCGCCGCCTTGATCGGTGCCGAGGTAGTCGGTGGTATTCCGATCGAGGACAACGGCGACGGTACTTACTTCCTCCAGATCCCCGATGACGGTAAAGGAGCGCAGTTGTCCGAAGCGGTCAAGAAACTGGAATCACTACTACAAGTCGATGTTACCGCGCCCCTTGGAAGTTCAAAACCTTACTAGCTGCACCTGGCTCCGTGGGTATCCTCTCAGTAGCCACATCGAGCAGGAGAAGACCCGTTCCAGGTATGGTCAAGGGCCGGTGGGCGTATCGCGCTCTGCCGTGATCCGCGATTTGTCCAAGCGCCCACGCCGCATGCTCGCGTACGAGCGGCTCGGGATCATCAATGGCTTGCTGAATCACCGGCACGTCCTCCAGTGTGCCGATGTTGCCGAGGACCACTGCGGCGTTGCGCTTGAGGCCACGGAGTTTCGCACGCTTCATCGGTGAGTGTCTGAACGCCGCCGTGAACTCCTCCTGCGACATCTCGAGGATCTCTCGCGCGAGCGTGCGCGCATCCTTCGCCGCGATCACCTAGCGCGGCCAAAACGGCGAGCCCTCCGGCAGCTCCCTCGCAAACCTCACGTTCCACGGGCATACGGATTGGGAGACGTGCCGACAGACCCGTTTCGTGATCCTGCTCGGAACTGGCGCGCGAACTCTTCGCAAACCGAAGGCGTAGCTCCTAGCGTCGCGGTGCGGACGCCGCGCGGTCGGTTTCTCGGTCGTCCGGAGTGTGACCGCGTGCATACAGGCGCTACTTGGCGGCCTTGATCTTGGCGTACCGATTGCCAGGGTCCATCCGACCCGCGGGAGCGCCGTGATCACTCTCTTCCTCTTGACATCTAGAGGAGCATCGCACAGCTTCCTGTCGACGGCTACAGAACCCTGCCCTGCCGGAGCTCCCCGTGCCCCCACGCCCACAGACTGACGCCCTCCGTGGCTCGCTCGACTTGCTGGTCCTCAAGACTCTATCCCTCGCACCGATGCACGGCTGGGGGATCAGCCAGCGCGTCCAGCAGCTCTCCGAGGGGACGCTCGAGGTGAACCAGGGCTCGCTCTACCCGGCGCTCCAGCGGCTGGAGAAGGAAGGGCTCATCACGAGCGAGTGGGGCACGACGGACAACAACAGGCGCGCGCGCTACTACCGCCTCACGGCCGCCGGGCGCCGCGCGCTCGGCGCGGAGCTCGAGAGCTGGCGCCGCTTCGCCGCCGGCCTCGAGACCGTCCTC
>DATCXG010000607.1:0-5061 GCA_036565945.1 Gemmatimonadaceae bacterium | reverse complement strand
CTGCGGCTCTCGCTCGATACGATGCGGACGAAGCCATCGGCATCCATGCGGCTCGCGAGCCTGGCCTCCACTCGCTCGCGATCTTCTTCACCGAGCGCCCGCGTGGAACGTACGTTCCAGAGGAGCTCGACTCGCGTGGACGAAGTGTTGACATGCTGTCCGCCGGGTCCGCCGGAGCGAGTGGCGCGGAATACCAGCTCGGTGCTGGGGATGGATACCCGATCATTGACCTCGAGCGGACCGGTCATACCGTGGTGGGCTTTCCATCGATACTGGCGCGGTGCACGCGCACGGCGGCCACGCGCCGGCCTTCCATGGCCACTACCTCCAGCTCCCCGCCGGGGAAGCTGACCCTGTCGCCCACGGTGGGTAGTCGCCCGAGGCTCGAGAACACATAGCCGCCGAGCGTCGACCAGCTCCCGTTGGGGATCGGAATGGCGTGGTCGGAGCGCACATCGATGAGCGAGAGCGCGCCCGAGAGCTCGAGGACGCCGTTCAGTTCCACCGATTCACGTGCGGCCACGTCGTACTCATCGGCAATGTCGCCGATCACCTCCTCTACCAGGTCCTCCATGGTCACGATCCCGGCCGTCCCGCCGTACTCGTCGAGTACCACGGCCATATGTGCTCGCGTCCTGCGCAGGTCATCCAGCACACGTTCGGCGGACCGGGTATCTGGCACGTACAGCGCCTGTCTCACGAAGCGCTCCAGCGAGAACTGCTCCGGGCCGACGTGGAGCCAGAGGTCCTTGGCCAGGAAGACACCGACGACGTCATCGAGCGACTCCCGATAGACCGGGTAGCGGGAGTAGCGCTCCCTCCTCACGATCGCCCACACCTCCTCCTCGGTTGACTCGATGGGTAGGGCGACGATCTCCGTGCGCGGGCGCATGACATCGCGTACCCGCTTGTTGTGAAAGTCGAAGACGCCCGCGAGCATCTGAGTGTCGGTCTCGTCGAGGAGTCCGTGCGCGCGCGTCTGCATCACCAACAGGCGGAGCTCTTCGGGCGAGTGTACGCTCGAGCTCTCGGCCACCGTGTGCAGGCCTATCAGCTTGAGGAACATGTTGGCGGCGCCATTCAGCGCGGCGATGAAGGGCCGCATTATCCAGGTGAAGGCACGCAGCGGCCGCGCCACCCAGCGGCTCACGCCCTCGGGATTGAGCAGCGCGATGGACTTCGGCGCCAGCTCCCCGAGCACGATGTGCAGGAAGGTGATGAGCAGGAATGCCGTTGTGATCGCCGCCGCGCTGTGCGTGACGGCGGCTGGCATTACATAGCCGAAGCCGGCGAACAGGCGGTCGATCAGCGAGGCGAGCGTGGCTTCACCTATCCAGCCGAGCGCCAGCGACGACAGCGTGATCCCGAGCTGGGTCCCGGAGATGTATCGATCCAGGTGGTGCAGCGCCTGTTGAACTACCTTGGCGCCCCGGTCCCCGGCTGCCGCCCGGGCATCAATCCGGCTTCGGCGCACGCCCACCAGGGCGAATTCGGCGGCCACGAAGAACGCGTTCGCCAGCACCAGGAAGAGGACGGCTAGCAGGCGCAACGCAATCGCGCCCAGCGTTAGCTGGTCCGTCGGGCTATCCACGTAACTCCTTTAGAGCGTTGATCGTCGAAGATATAGCAAAACGCAATGCTCGGCGGAATGTCCAATGTCTCGCGTTCTGCAAGACTCCTTCCGGGTCGCCGGTTGCCGGCGGCCCGAGGGCGTTTCTCCGTCTAAGGGTAAGCATGTTCGAGCCACTTCGCGTCCTCCGATGGCTGTATATCGGCCGTCTTTCACTCGCGTTCAGCGTTTTCCTGGCAGCGCTCTTCGCCTGGCAGGACGCGGAATCGCATGTCACGCTCATCGCCTCCCTGGCGATGGTTGGTGCTCTTGGCTTCACGGCGGGCTCGAGCTGGTACGAGGCCCTCCATGGCCCAGCGTCACCGCAACCGGTTGGCCGCGGGTTCTACACCCTCCAGACGATTTTCGACGTCGTGCTGGTAACCGCGGTAGTGCACGTCACGGGCGGGGCGCTCTCCCAGTTCGCCGCGCTCTACATACTCGTGACAGCGGCTGCCTCGCTTCTCCTTCCTGGATCGAGCTCGCTGCTGATCGCCGCGTTCGGGATCACCCTCTACTCGGGTGATGTGCTTCTCTCGCAGCATGGCGCTTTCGACCTCAGCGTTCTGCTGCAACTGAGTGTGTTCGCCGCGGTGGCACTGGGGGTAACGTATCTCAGTGCCAGACTGCAGGAGGCTGGCGGCAATCGCGAGGAACTGGAAGCGCGGCTGGCCCTCGCCAAACTGCAGGCCGAGGACATTCTCGACAACATCCGCAGCGGAATCGTGACCGTCGATTCCCGCGGGCGCATTCTCTTCTCCAATCCCAGTGCGGGCGCGATGCTCGGATTCGACAGCACCACCGCGCGCGGGCGAACGGTCACTGATCTCATCGCAACCCCCGCACCGGCGTTGGCCGCGGCCCTCGATCGTGCGGTGCAGCTACGCGACCGTGTGACCCGCGGCGAGGCCACGATCACCCTTCGCGGCCGCGCCTTCTCCATCGGACTGACCACGACCACCATGGAGGCCGCGAGCGCCCCCGACGAGGTCTCGGCGACGGCGATCTTCCAGGACATCTCCGACAACAAGCGCCTCGAGGAGTTGCGACTTCGCACCGAGCGGCTGGAGGCCGTGGCCGAGCTGAGTGCGTCGCTGGCCCACGAGATCAAGAATCCTCTGGCGTCCATCCGGAGCGCGGTTGAGCAACTCGCCCTTACCCCAACAGCTGAAGAGGACGAGCGCACGCTGGGCCGCCTCATCGTGCGCGAGTCAGATCGTCTCTCGCGGCTGCTATCGGAATTCCTCGACTTCGCCAGGGTGCGCGTGACGCGTGGAGCGCTGGTGGATATTGCCGCGATAGCCCACGCGGCGGCGAGTCTCGCGGCCGCCTTCCCCGACAGCGTCCGGAGCGTCCGCGTTGCCTGCGACATACCGAGTGATCCTGTTTTCGTGGTTGGGGACGAGGATCTCCTGCACCGCGCTGTGTTCAACATTGTGTTGAACGCGGTACAGGCCTCCGCTGATGACGGTCTGGTGTTGGTGGAGCTATCCGTGCTCCCGCGCGACCAGCTCCCGGTCAGCGTGCCTTTCCAAGAGAACGCTGTGGCGCTCCGAGTTACCGACGAAGGCCCTGGCATTCCCACCGATATCAGAGATCGCATGTTCGATCCATTCTTCACGACCAAGCCCGGTGGCACGGGGCTCGGGCTGCCCATAGTTCACCGTGCCGTCGAAGCCCACCGCGGTCTCGTACTGGTCGACAACACGGGACACGGCACGCGCTTCACGGTCCTGCTGCCGCAGAGCCGGACCGTCAGCGCGGAGGCGGCATGACGACCGCCGCGATCTATCCCGCGGGAGCCCGGGTGCTCGTCGTGGACGACGAGACGGGCATTCTCGAGACGCTCGGCATCCTCCTCAAGAAGGCGGGCTTCACTGTTCATGCAGCGCTGGGCGGCAAGAAGGGGCTGGAGGACATAGAGACGCTCTCCCCCGACATCGTACTGACAGATGTGCGGATGCCGGGTGTATCGGGCCTGCAGGTGCTCTCCGCCGCGCGTGCCAGGGATCCCGATGTACCGGTCATTCTCATGACCGCGCAGGCCGACCTTCGCTCTGCCATCCAGGCCGTGAACGAGGGCGCGTACCACTACATCCAGAAACCGTTCGTCAACGACGATATAATAGCCATCCTCCGGCGCGCGGCCGAACACCGTCAGCTACGGGTGGAGAACCGTTCGCTGCGCCAGGAGATTCGCCGGCGCGACCGGAGCACCACCGGGGTGCCGGTTGGGCACAGCAAGGCGTGGCTCTCGGTACTGCGACTGGCCGAGACGGTGGCTCCTACGGAGTCCACCGTGCTCATTCAGGGCGAGTCGGGAACCGGCAAGGAGGTGCTGGCTCGATACATCCATGACCTCTCCGGCCGCGCTGACGCGACATTCCACTCGATCAACTGTGGAGCGCTCCCGGAGAGCCTCCTGGAGAGCGAACTGTTCGGGCACGTGAAGGGCTCCTTCACGGGCGCCGTGAAAGACAAGACAGGACTCTTCGCGGCCGCGGCTGGCGGCACCTTCCTGCTCGACGAGATAGGTGAGACCACGCCGTCCACGCAGGTAAAACTTCTCCGCGTACTGCAGCAGCGTGAGGTGATACCCGTGGGTAGCACCGAGGCTCTGCCCATCGACACCCGGCTCATCGCGGCCACGAACCGGGATCTGGAGGAGGAGATGAAGCGGGGCACTTTCCGCAGCGACCTGTTCTACCGCCTGAACGTGTTCGCGCTGCACCTCCCGCCGTTGCGGGATCGGCGCGATGACATCCCGCTCCTGGCCGATGCATTCCTTCAGCGCTCGGCTCGCGCGCGCGGCGAGGAACCCAAGCGTCTCACCGACGCCGCCGTTGCCGTCATGCAGGAGTTCTCCTGGCCCGGGAACGTGCGCGAGCTGGAGAATGCGCTCGAGCGCGCGGTGATCCTCACCGAGGGAGAGACCATCGATGCCGATGCTCTCCCAGAGCGTGTGACGGAGCGCCGCGCGGAGCCGCTCGTCTCTACCCGTGGGATCAGCGCGAACCCGGCGCTCGAAGTCATCGAGCGCGCATACATCATGTGGGTACTACAGAGCGAGGGAGGTAACAAGAGCCGCACCGCGGAGGTGCTGGGCATCGACCCGTCGACGCTCTATCGGAAGCTCTCGCGGTATGGAGTGGAGGTCTGAGTGGAGGCGACGCGTGGAGCCGGGGGGGGCCAGCGCAAGCCCGAGAGGCCGAGTGCGCTCATCTTCACGTCACTGAAGGCGGAGATGCTGCTCAGTCTCGCGGTGATGGGTACGGCAGCGCTGTCTCTTGCGGCACTGAATGTCGTGGTGCTGCAGAACCTCGTGATGAGTGGGAACGGCGCCCTGTACCTCGCGATGCTGATAGTGGCCGACGTGATCATCTTCGTCGCCTTCGGCGCTTACAAGCTGCAGGGCCTGGTACTCGGCCCGCTCAATAAAGTTGTGGAAACAG
>DATCXG010000599.1:0-8370 GCA_036565945.1 Gemmatimonadaceae bacterium | reverse complement strand
TCCCGAACGCCGCGAGCTGCTCCAGGCACGCACTGGCCACGATCTCATCGCCCCAACTAGCGGGAAACGCCATGTCGTAGCCGAGCGCGCGGCACGCGTGCGCGAGCTGCACAGGCGTCGCTGGCAGCGCAGCGAGCACGGTGTCAGCACCTAGTACGACGATCGACGAACCGTGTTGGGCCTGGGCGGAACCGGGCGACATGAGCGAATCCAGGTGCGTGAAGTGATACACGTAAACTGCACTGTCGATCAGTCTGCTGTCCAGCGCGGCCCGTACATTGCGGAAGGTGCGGGGGGGCTCCAGACGGGCTTTCGTCCGAGGGGAGCATGACACTCGTACGCACTACCACAGAGTCGAGAAGTGCTTGCAGTCCGAATGAAAGAAATCACACGGTTGCCCCGTGAGCAACGGGAGCTGATAGGCGCTTACGGCGCGAGCACGTCATGGCCGGCTGGCTTCACGATCTACGAACAGGGCATGCCGGCCGACGGTGTGTTCCTGGTGTTGCGCGGGCAGATAGTACTACGTAATCAGGTGAGCGCTGGCCGGAGCTTCGTGCCATGGGTGGCTACGCCAGGCGAAACATTCGGCGGCGAGGGGTTGGAGCATGGTGCGCGCTATGCCAGCAACGCGCGCGCCGAGGAGGAGAGCGAGACGCTGCACCTGAGCGGTACGCGCTTCAGCGCCCTTGTGCGCGAGCAGCCATCGCGCGCGCTCGCGCTCATAAGGCAGATGATGGCGGAGCGTTCCGCGTTGCTGGAGAAGTTCGGCCATTACGCCACGCTCACGGTGGAGCAACGGCTCATAGCGGCGCTCATCCGGATGGCACAGAGCAGGGATGACTGCGCCGACGCCGAGCGCGGCGCCGCCACGGTAGTGCCCCGCCGGTTGTTGGGGGAGCTGGTGGGGGCGACGCGCGAGTCGATCTCGCTCGTACTCGGCCGGCTCTCCGCGGAGGGGCTCATCCAGCGCGATGGGAATGGCCTGGTGATCACCGACGTCGATCGGCTGGCGGCCCGTCTGGCCCAGCCGGGGCAGCGCGGCGGGATCGTGGTGTACGACGAGCGCGGAGAGAGCGGGAAGCCGGGCATCGTGGGAGCGTGAGTCCGGCGCCGGTCACAGCCGGTACCGTCCGCCGTACGTCTAACATATGCTCCCCGCTTGTGCTGACGCCGCCGCCACGGCACGATTCGTCACATGATTGCACTCGTGCTGGCCACCGTCCTGGCGGCGGCGCTCGCCTGGCGCGTGGCGTGGCGCATGTATGTGGAGCGCTCCGTACGCGCGCGGCTACCCGTGGGACCGGACGGCATTGTCCCCGGTGCGGCGCCGATCGAGCTACGAGCGCCGGCGTCTGTCGGCGCCGTGCTACTCCTGCATGGGTTCGGCGACACTCCGCAGTCACTCGCGGAGCTCGCGCACGCCCTTCACGGTCGTGGGTTCAACGTGAGTGTGCCGCTCCTCCCTGGACACGGGCGCACGTTACGCGACTTCCGCGCTTCGAACGAGGCGCAGTGGGTGGCCGAGGCCAGGCGCGCGTTGGAGGAGCTGCGCGCGCATCACGATAGCGTTGGGGTAGTGGGACTCTCGATGGGTGGAGCGCTCGCCGTGCTCCTGGCTACGGACTCCAACGACCTGCCCGCCCTGGTGTTGCTCTCGCCCTACCTGGAGCCACCGCTCTCCGTGCGGTTACTCGCGAAGACCGCGTACGTGGCGGGGGCGATCCTGCCCTACCTCTACGGCCGCAACCCGCGCTCCATACACGATCCAGCCGCGCGCGCTGCCACCCTGGTCTATGGCGCCGCCACGCCCAGCTCGGTAGGGGAGCTGGTGCGTCTCGCCGATCGAGCGCGCGAGAGACTTCCCCGCGTGCAGGCGCCAACGCTCTACATGCAATCGCGCGAGGACTACCGAGTCCCGGTGGGGGCAGCCGAGCGTGCCTTTGCCGCACTCGGCGCCAGCAAGAAGAAACTCCAGTGGCTCACCGGGTGCGGGCACGTCATAACCGTGGATTACGGGCGTGAGAATGTGGCGGAGCTGGTGGCGGACTGGATGGAAGAGCACGTCGACCGGAAGCGCGTGGCGGGGGCGCGGAGCCAGGGGGAGAGAGTGGGGTAGCTCGAAGGGGCGGCGGAGGGCTGCCCCTTCAAGCTGCGGTGCGGTATGGCCTGATGCGGTATGGGCTCCGCCTCGCTGGCCGGCCGCGCGGCTGGAGAGGTGATTCGTCAGGTCACGCGATCTACCAGGCTGCTGGTCGCTTCTCCCATGCGCTCGCCCAGCGCCCTGGCTCCGCTCATCGCCGCCTTCCCGGCGTCCACGGCCTGAGCCACTACCTCGGTGGCCACGCGCTTCACCCGTCTGGCGGGAGAGGCGCGGCGCTTGCGGGCCTGCGTGGTGCTCTTCTTGCGCACCGTACCGCGCTTGGACGCCGCCGGCCGACTGGTGGTCTTGCTCCCGGTGCGTGCGCCCGTGGAGCCGCGTGCGCGCGCGGTGCTCTTCTTTCGTGCGGTGGCCGACGCCGAGCCGCTCTTGCGCCGGGAGCTGGAGGTCCTGGTGGCTTTGCGAGTCGCGGGCTTCCGCGCCGCCGTCTTCGACTTCGCCTTACCGCGAGACGATTTCTTGGTTGTGGCCATGGATGGTCTCCACGTGAGGATGTTGGACTCGCGCATCGACGTTCGTTATGGCAAGTTTCGGGCGCGGGAGCGGCCTGTGCACGGCATGCCGTGGTATCGAAGGCCCTTCTCGTGAAGGGATGTCTGTCACCAGCGCGCAGCGTGACGTGTATACTTCTCTCCTCTTCATCCACCATTCCCAAAGCGAGGTAGATCGGTGCGTACGACGACCCTGACTCTGGCCGCGCTGGCGTTGTTCGCAACCGCCTGCGCAAAGACCGACTCGGCCAACGCCGCCGCCGATAGCGCGAAGCCGATGGCCGGCATGGAAGGAGATGTTGATGCCTCGCCCAACGGTAGCGGTGTGCCGCAAGGCTATACCGCGATGACCGACAAGGCGGACGCCGACGTCGCCGGCGCGAAGTACACCGTGACTGGAGGGAACTGGGAGGTGCAGACCGGACCCGCGCACATCCTGTATGCCCCGGCCGACAGCGCGAGTGGCGTCTACGCCGTGACTACCACCATTGCACAGCTCGAGAAGCCGAGGCATCCCGAGGCCTACGGGATCTTCTTTGGCGGTCAGCATCTCGACGACCGCGCCGCGCAGCGCTACGGCTACTTCATAGTGCGCGGCACTGGTGAGTATCTGATCAAGGTGCGGGACGGCGATAAGACGACGTCCGTGGTGAACTGGACGGCCAGCCCCGACGTTCCGAAGGAAGATGCCTCGGGTAAGGCCTCGTACGATCTCAAGGTCCACTTCGCGCCCGATACGGCCCACTTCACGGTGAATGGCAAGCTGGTGGCGGCGGTCCCCAAGAAGGATCTCCCCTCCGAGGGCGTGGCCGGACTTCGCATCAACCACAACCTGCACCTCACCGTGAAGCCGGTCGCGGTATCGAAATGAGCTGAGCAGGAGGCGCTCACCCGCAACCGGCTGGTGGGCTTCGGGGGCGGGAAGCGCCGAGGCCGGCGCTTCCACGCTCGAGTGTAGCCCGCGAGATTCCCGCACCGGGATTTCGCGGGCTCACCCGTCTTCTCGCTCTCACCGAGTATGCCCCCACTGAGTGTCTTCACTGCCACCCGCTACGTCCAGCCGCTGCGCGAGGGAGGGTCTCTTCCCGCCGTCGTGGACACTGCGGGCGGTGGTCTGTTCGTCGTCAAGTTTCGCGGAGCAGGTCAGGGTGCCAGGGCGCTCATCGCCGAGCTGGTGGCGGGGCTCCTGGCGCGCGCTCTGGCACTACCCACGCCGGAACTGGTGCTGGTGGAGGTGCCACCGCAGTTCGGGCGTAGCGAGCCGGACCCGGAGATCCAGGATCTCCTGCGGGGAAGCCATGGTCTGAACGTGGGCGCGCGCTACCTCGACGGCGCGTTCAACTTCGACCCGGCCGCGGCGGGCGAGTTTGTCAGCCTGGAGCTGGCCGCGCGCATCGTCTGGTTCGATGCCTTCCTCACCAACCCCGACCGAACGCATCGGAACCCCAACATTCTCATCTGGGAGCGACGACCGTGGCTCATCGACCATGGTGCGGCGCTCTATGCGCACCACGACTGGGCGTCGGTCGACGAGGCGCGCACGAGAAGCGCCTTCCCGCTGATCGAACGGCACGTGCTCCTCGCGCGGAGCGGCGACCTGGAGGCGGCGGACGCGGAGCTGGCGGACCTGCTCTCGGAGAGTGTCATCGACGAGGTGCTGGCCGCGGTGCCCGACACGCTTCTCACCGCGCCGTCTGGCCGCGCGGCCCCCATGACCGCTGCCGCCGCACGCGATCGTTATCGCTCGTACCTGCTCACGCGCCTGCGGAGTCCGCGGGACTTCGTTGGCGCGGCAATGGCCGCGCGCGAGCGACTCCTGCGCGAACCGCCACGCCCGCTCTCCGCCAGGCGATGAATCGCGAGGATTGGGTGTCCTACGACTTCGCGGTGTTGCGAGTGGTGCCGCACGTGCACCTGGGAGAGTTCATGCCGGTGGGCGTGGTGGTCCATGCGCGCACGGCTGGCTTTCTCGGCCTCCGCGTACTCACCGATCGCGCCGCGCTGCGCGGCCTGGCGCCCGATGTTGATGCCGAGCTGCTCGAGCGCTACCTGCGTTCGTGTAGAGCCATCGCAGAGGGCGACCCTTCGGCCGGCCCGATCGCCCTCTCTCCGCCATCGGAGCGCTTTCACTGGCTCACCGCGCCGCGCTCCGATGTCATCCAGAGCTCGCCCATACACTGCGGGCTCACCGCGGACCCAGCGCTGGCGCTCGCGGAGCTCTTCGAGCAGTACGTGGGCGCGCGGTAGACGCGACGCTCGGAGCCGTCGTCCGGCGTCAGGAAGTGGTTTCGCGCGTCTCCCCGTGTTTCAGGAGCCAGAGATCTTCCTCCGGGAGGCCCGCTGCCCTCCATGCGGCCCGTGCTCGTCTGGGCGGCTCGTCCATCGGTTCGTCGGTGAGCTTGAAGGTGCCCCAGTGGATGCCGAGCGCGATGCGGCGCAGTGGCGGCGATCCGGCTGCCACGGCACTGCCGTCGCTGATCTCGAGGAAGGCGCGCACCGCCTCCTCGGGGTCCATGTGCACGGGTCGCATGAACCAGCGCGGGTCGTACGCTCCTATCGGAAGTAATGCGATGTCGAACGGACCATAGCGCTCGCCGATCCTGTTGAACTCCGGGTGGTAGCCTGTATCACCCGCGAAGAAGAGGGAGCGCTGAGCGGTGCGCACCGCCCAGCCGCACCAGAGAGTTCGCATCCTGTCGGCGAGCCCGCGCGCGCTGAAGTGCTGCGCGGGCGTGCAGGCGATGGTTGCCTTCCTCTCTCCATTCCCGATCGTCGTCTCGTCCCACCAGCCCAACTCGGAGGCGTGGCGCGCGCCGAGCCGGCGCAGCAGAGGCGTGAGGCCCAGGGGTACGAGCCAGCACGCCTGCGGGTGGCGCCGGGCGATGCGGCGCACCGTGCGGGCGTCGAGGTGGTCGTAGTGGTTGTGCGAGATGAGCACCAGGTCGATCGGCGGGAGCGATTCGAGCGCGGCGCCCGGCGGAACCCATCGCTGCGGTCCGATCCAGGGGATCGGGGAGGCGCGTTCGCTCCAGATCGGGTCGGTGAGGATGTTGAGTCCATCCAGCTGGATCAGCACCGTGGAGTGCCCGATCCAGGTGGCACCGAGCACGCTCCGCGGGGCGTGCGGAGAACGGAAGCTGGGCGTCGCGCTCGGGAACGCGGAGCGATCCGGGTCGGCCGGCGGCGGCGACGCCGCACGCTCTCGTTGCCAGCGCAGAAGGTCTCGGAATCCGTGCGGAGAGCCCGAGTTGGGCCAGGGATTGGTGAAGAGTTGGCTTCTCACGGTGATCGGCATACCTCCAGGATGCTCGGGCGTCAACCGGGCCGCCGCTTCCCACCACTATCCACGCTTCCCACCGCTATCCATGTGGAAGTGAGATGCATGGAGATGACATACAAGTGACAGCGTGGAAGTGCCGTGCGGGGATGCCTGGTACCGCTAATAAAAACATGGGTTCCGGGTTTTGTCTGTGTATACGCGCGATGGAGCTGGGGGAGGCGAGCTCAACCCTTGACAGAAGGTTCAGTTAGTGGACATTAGCCTGCCTGGGCACGTCTACCGGCTCCTGTCGCTCGGTTCTTCCTCGGCGGCGCTGCGATAATCAGGCTGTTCCCCACCGGCGCCTGTCCCGGCACCACTTCGGGCGAGATCCACGGGGACCGGCGTTGCTGGGTGATCCCGCGGGGCGAGATCACGGGAAACCCGAATCTGTAGCACTTCACTCGCAAGACAGCACGAAAAACCGGGAGGGCCTGGGCAGCTCGCCAGGCCCTTTCGGTTCTCCATTCCTGATCTACACGCGAGCGCGCGAGCGGGGATCTGGTTACTCACACCCGATTCTCTCGTCGCACGAGATAGTCACCAGCGACAGCGGATAGTGCGCTGTATGGAATGTTCGGGTGAGGGCGTACACCCTGTTCGTCCGGCCACCATTGCACAGCAACCACTGATCATGATGCCTTCCTGTCCCCTCTCCACCTGCCTCGCGCTCTCATCAGCGCTGGTCTTCGCTGCCGGCGCTGCCGACGCGCAGATCTCCACGCCGGTTACTCCTGCCAGCGTCTCGCAGCAGGATCGAGTGCGCGGGCATGAGGCGGTTCGCGCGCAGGCCTCCACGCGAGAGGCCCCGTCCAGCGCATGGAAGGTCGCGGCCGCGGCTCCCTCCGGGAGCGCCGACCAGGCGCCGCCCCCGCCGCTCGCGCGCGAGTTCCGAGCGGCGTGGGTGGCTTCGGTGGCCAACATCGACTGGCCGTCGCGACCAGGGCTCAGCGCGTGGGAGCAGCAGGTGGAACTGCTCCAGATCCTCAATCGCGCTGTAGAGCTCCACCTCAACGCCGTGGTCCTGCAGATCCGGCCCGCCGCGGATGCGCTGTACCGGTCGAAGTACGAACCGTGGTCCACGTATCTCACCGGTCAGATGGGACAGGCGCCCGAGCCCCTGTACGACCCGCTCGCCTTCGCAGTGAAGGAGGCGCACAAGCGCGGGCTCGAGCTGCACGCCTGGTTCAACCCCTTCCGCGCGCACCATCCAGCCGACAGCTCGGCGTTCTCCACGAACCATGTGAGCCAGACCGACGCCCACATGGTGCGCCAGTACGGCGACTACCTCTGGCTCGACCCGGGGAGCAAGTCGGCCAGGCAACGCTCGCTCGACGTCGTGATGGACATCGTCTGGCGCTACGACATCGATGGCATCCATCTCGACGACTACTTCTATCCTTACAAGGAGCGCGACTCGACCGGCCGGCTGATCGCGTTCCCCGACGATCCGAGCTGGCGGCTGTATCGTGGCAACGGCGGGAAGCTCGGCCGCGACGACTGGCGGCGGCACAACATCGACCTGTTCATCGAGGACCTCTACGGCCATGTGAAGGCGGCCAAGCCGTGGGTGCAGGTGGGAATCAGCCCGTTCGGGATCTGGCGGCCGGGGAACCCGGAGCAGATCCAGGGCTTCGACGCGTACACGGAGCTCTACGCTGACTCGCGCAAGTGGCTCAACGAGGGATGGCTCGACTACATCTCGCCGCAACTCTACTGGAGGGTTTCTCCGCCAGCCCAGAGCTATCCCGTGCTCCTCAAGTGGTGGGTGTCGCAGAATACTCATGGCCGCCACATCTGGCCGGGGAACTACACCAGCCGTGTGAGCGCGAAAGGCGCGGGTGGTGGCGCGAACCGTTGGCCCGCGAGCGAGTTGCTGGAGCAGGTCCGCCTGACGCGTGCGCAGCCAGGCGCCACGGGTAACGTGCACTTCAGCATGAAGGCGCTGATGGACAATCGCGGCGGCATCGTCGACGCGCTGGAGAAGGGACCGTACGCGACTCCGGCGCTGGTGCCGGCCTCGCCCTGGCTTAGCGACAGCGTGCCGCCAGAGCCGCGGGCGTCGGTGAGTGTGGACTCCACCACCGGGAATCTCCAACTGCGCTTCGCGCCGACCACGGTGCATCGCGTGTGGCTCTGGGCAGTACGCGCACGTACGGGCGGGAAGTGGGTCACCACCATCCTGCCCAGCGAGCAGCGGATCCTCACCCTGAGCCGCGCCGGGGAGACAGCGCCGGATCTGGTGGTGATCAACGAGGTGGATCGCTACGGGAACACGAGTGAGGACGTGACGATAGTTCCGGCCACGTTGGTGATGCGGCCCGAGTGACTTCCACGGGCGGGATAAGGTGGGGGCAGGTCTTGAAGCAAGCGGGCTCAGTCGCAACTGCGACTGAGCC
>DATCXG010000598.1:0-4627 GCA_036565945.1 Gemmatimonadaceae bacterium | reverse complement strand
GGCCAGTCTCGTCGTGCTCGCGGCGTGCGCCGGCCGACCCGTCGAGCAGCGCACCGCGCAGCTAGCGCTGGACAGCTCTGAGGTGCGACGCCTCTGCGCGCAGCCCGATAGCGTGCTGGCCGGGCGAGGTCCGTGCGTGATGCGTGACCAGGCGCCGGTGCTGATTCGCGAGGTGCCGCGGCCCTAGTGTCGGCGCACGAGCTACCTAACGAAGCGTTGCACCGGACAAGCGCGGACCGTCGTAGTGGTTACCGGCTGGCGAGCGTGTCTCGGATCGAACATCTCCTCGCCTGGGTGGCCGGCGCTTGCCGGTGAACTCTGCGTTAGGCTTACTGTCGTCATCAACGGAGGTTGCAGGCTTGAGGAGTTCGTTGCCACGTCGTCTGCTCAGCGATGCTTTCGAGCGCGCCCGTGCCGGCGCGGTCGTGGGCCTCGGCATCGCCGCCTTCTACGTCGCCTACGTCGTTCTCCTGTACCTTCGGCGCGGGGACGCGCCGTTCGCGGCCTATGGCGTCCACCTGTCGACCGTGGGGCTCGTCTACGTCGGTGGGGGGCTCACCGCCGGAGCGATTGTCGGGTTATTCGCTCCACTCTCTGCTTGGCGGCTCGGCGCCGTACTGGTAGCCACACTCGGTGCCGCTGTCGTGTTCTTCGGCATCGTGACTGCAACGGAAGGGCCGCCCTGGATTTGGGGCTCGGCCGAGTGGTCGGAGGTCGCGATCTTGGCGGTCCTCTTTGGTCTCATCCTCGGCAACTTCTACTACCGGAAGCCCCAGCCCGCCGTGCGCGCGGCAGACCTGGGCGCAGGGTTGCGGACCGTCGACGCTCGGCGAGATCCCGATCGGGAAGCCTAACGAATCGTTGCACCGGACAAGCGCGAGTGGCCTAACGTGTTGGCGCCTAGCAAGACAAGGCTGAATCAACCATTTTCGCGCCTGGATGGCCGGCGCTTGCCGGTGAACTCTGCGTTAGGCACACATGCAAATAATCCGGTGAGGCAAGCATGCGCACATTCCGCCGTCTCGTCATTGCCGTCGGCATCTTCCTTGGGCTCGGGCTGACCGGACTCGGGCTGCTCGTCGCCGACGCCTGTCAGAACACGGCCGTCCGGCGCGTGCCGGCGCCGGACGGCCGGCACGTGGCGGTCGTCTTCACGCGCAACTGTGGGGCGACCACGGCCGCGAGCACGCAGGTCTCCGTCCTCTCGCGGTGGGAGCGGCTCTGGGGCCGCCGGGGCAATGCCCTCACCAGTGACACTGACCACGGGCGCGCCCCGGCGGGGCCGGGTGGCGGCCCCGTGGTGGAGCTCGAGTGGGGACGACCGGATTCGCTCCAAGTCCGCTACGACGCGCTCGCCCGCGTCTTCCATGCTGAACCGATGGTGCGTGGCGTCCGCATCCGCTATGCGGCCATCACGCCCGATGGTGCCTAACGAAGCGTTGCACCGGACGAGCGCGAACAGGCGTCCTTATGGGAGCCTGGCGAGTTCGCTCTGGGGCGAACATCATCGTGCTTGGCGAGTTAGCGCTCGCCGGTGAACTTGGCGTTAGACCGCCACAGGCAGAGCCGCACGGTACGCAAGGGGCGCCATGTCACTAACAACAGACGCAACGGAGTCTCCAAGAAAAACGTCGATCGACAGGCGGGCCATGATTGGCCTGTACCTGATGCTGTTCGACAGCCTCGGGGGAGCGATTGCCGTACTCGGCATCGGTTTCGACAGGCTCCCCGATGTCGCTCTGGACGTCAGCCTCGTCGCTGGGCTTCCAGCGTATGCGCTTGATCTGTGGATCGGGAGACGAGTGATCGTATTCTTGCCGGCGCTCTACCTGTTCCGATGGTTTGTGGTAAGCCACATTGGGCCGGCTCCGTACGATTTTAGCCCGCCATGGCGAGGGAGCTTGCTGTTGATCGTGGCCTCCGTTCTCCTTCTGTGGTCCAAGCTGCGGCGGAGATGAGACCATGGTTCGGGGCGTCAGTAGGTCCGGTCGTGGAGGTGTGGGTGTGAAGCCGTGGCTCGTATGCGCCGGCGGTCTAACGAGACGTTGCACCGGACAAGCGCTCGAGGGCTGCCGTGTGAGCACCCGGAGAGTGCACCGTAGGTCCAGCTGAATCACACTTGGAGAGCCGGCGCTTGCCGGTGAACTCTGCGTTAGCCCGCAACCCTGCGTTCGGTGCGTTGGCGATCACCCGGCGTCCAAGTCTTCGGGAGGCTCTATGGAACTCAGCGCTCGCAATCAGTTCCCCGGCGCGGTCCTCGCCGTCCGCCTCGGCACGGTGATGGCGGAAGTGGTGATCGACATCGGCGGTGGCCACGAGATCGTCTCGGTAATCACGCGCGCCTCGGCCGAGCGGCTGGCGCTGCGGGAGGGCGACCGCGTCACGGCGGTGATCAAGTCCACCGAGGTCCTGCTCGCAAAATAAGACACCGGCCCATCGCGACCGTGCGGGCTAACGAAGCGCTGAAGCGGACGAGGGCGAAATCTGTGGAAGCCATCGTGGTTGGGCGCCTGGTGAGCGCCGAGAATGATCAGCATCTTTGTGCTGGTATGTCGACCGCTCGCCGCTTAGCTCTGCGTTAGCCAGCGACTTACATATCGGAATGGATAGAACAGAGCTCGCGTCAGCCATCGCGACCGTGGCAACGCTCCGCGGTAAGTTCCGCCTCCGCTCGGGTGCGCTCGCGACCGACTACTTCGACAAGTACCGGTTCGAATCGGATCCGACCCTCCTGGGGGCGCTCGCCCAAGCGCTGGTGCCGCTGGTCCCGAGCGGTATCGACGCGCTCGCGGGACTCGAGCTTGGCGGGATCCCCTTGGCGACAGCGCTCTCGCTCCAGACCGGATTGCCGGCGCTCTTCGTGCGGAAGCGAGCGAAGGACTACGGCACGTGCCGGCTGGCCGAGGGGGGCGATGTGACCGGTCGGTGCCTCCTCATCGTGGAAGACGTTGTCACCTCGGGCGGCCAGGTCCTCGCCTCATGCGAGGAGCTGCGGAGGTTAGGCGGGACCGTCGAACACGCCTTGTGTGTGATTGATCGCGAGGCGGGTGGCCGGGAGGCGCTCCATGCATCGGGGGTCGAGTTGCATGCCCTATTCAGGAGACGTGATCTGGATGGGGCGCTCGATCCCATCCGATGATCTTTCGGCCCCGCTGGCTAACGAAACGCTGAAGCGGACGAGCGCGAGAACTATGGAATTCATCACGGTTGAACGCCTGGCGAGATCGTCGAACGATCAGCATCGTAGTGCATGGTGAGCAGTCGCTCGCCGCTTAGCTCTGCGTTAGCCGGACACGCCCTTACCTACGACCGAAGGTCTTCCTGCGCATGTTCTCTCGCCTCGATACAGTGATCCTCCGCGTGCGCGATCTCGACGCCGCGCAGGCGTGGTACGCGACGACCCTCGAGCTCCACGCCGTGTACGAGGACGCGGCCCAGGGGCTAGCCGTCCTCGGCCTGGACGGTGGGGCGAGTGTGACGCTCTGGGCCCACGCGGCGGGGGAGCCAATCCCCACGTCGAGTACCTTCCCGATCTTCGCCGTGGCCGATGCCCGCGCCGCCCACGCGCAGCTCGGTGCCCGCGGGGTCGCGGTCGAGCCGGTGATCGAGGCGGGGGGCGTTCTCTCCTTCCGATTCCGGGATCTCGATGGCAATCCGCTCGAGGCCTGCGAAGTCGTGGCGCCCGCGTCGGAGGCAGCCGCGCCGCAGGCCGAGGCCGTTGTGAGCAAGCGGGATGATGGGTAACAGAGTATTCCGGCAGGATGGGTAACACTCGTTGGGGTTGACGGTGTTCACTCGTACACCTTCATCACGCGTTCGTCGATCTTGCCGAGGAGCACTGGGCCCAGGTAGAGAGACCAGATCCCGTCGCCTGTCTCCTCGAGCCCCACATGATGCTGCTTGAGCGCGTTGGCGAGGAAGAGCAGGCGATCCTTGAAGCGGATGGTCCCGGCGTTGGTCACTCGCTTCACGAGGAAATGCCCGGGATACTCTATGGGCGCAAGGCGCTCAGGATATTCGCGCCTCGAGTGTATGTACTGTGATGCTGGAGGATCTCCGGCAAGCGCAGCGTGGGGACGTTCGTGATTGTACTCCTGCCGGAATGCGCCGAATGCTCGCTGCTGTGCTGAGAGATTCCCCTTCGGGGGTCGGGTGGCCTCCGCCTTGAGCGTCCGGTGCATCCTCTCATGCGCGCCGTTCTCCTGAGGCGAGGCAGGGTGGATGCGTTGGTGAGTGATCCCGAGCCGCAGCCACCAGACGCTGAGCTGCGTGAGCCCATGGAGGCCGGTGTTGGCGAAGGGAACGCCGTTGTCGGTGCGAATGGCACTGGGCAATCCATATTCGCGGAAGACGCGCTCGAAGATGTGCCGCGCTCCCACGGCCTTGGTGCTCGGCAGTGCGTTCACGGCGAGGAGGAAGCGCGTGTACTGATCGGCTATGGTGAGCGGGTAGCAGTAGAGGCCATCGTGCGTCTTGAAGTGCCCCTTGAAGTCCGCTGTCCAGAGGTCGTTGGGATGGGCTGTGTGGATCGGCACCACTCCGGGATGCACGGTCCGGCGCCGACGTCGGCGAGGTCGCACGAGCCCCTCGCGCTTGAGCAAGTCGGCCACCGTGCTCACGGCCGGCC
>DATCXG010000592.1:0-7475 GCA_036565945.1 Gemmatimonadaceae bacterium | reverse complement strand
CGGTGACGAACCCGGCGCCCGAGCCGCGCGGCAGATGGAGCACGTCGACGAGCCACTCGAGCGCGATCGACTCGAGCTTCGCAGCGATCGGCGACTGCACCACGTACGCGCCGTTCTGGTCCCACGCGCCCACGAGCCACTGCGCGGCGAGTGCCACGGGCAGCGCGCCGCCGGTTACGAACCCGAAGTAGCGACCGCCGGAGCTGGCCACGGTAGCGGGCGATCCCACCTCATCGAGCTCCGACAGGATCCGTTCGGGATCGGTAGGCCCATCGGGCAGCGTCGTGCCGATGGTGTCGAGCCGCGCGAGCGCCGCCGGCGATGGTACCACGGAGCGGCCCGGCAACTCCTCGCGGTAGCGCACCGCGCGCTCCGCCGCGGCTTCCAACAGAGCTCTCTCCGACAACGATTGGGTCGACATGCCACGGAATGTAAGGTCTCGGCGCACGGATCGTGGGGCCCGGCGCACGGCTCGTGGCGCACACCGTCGAACGCCACGCAGCTCAGACTACTCTAGCGGCTCCGGCCGTGAGTAAATCACGATGCTCTCACAAGGCACGGCCACCGCGACTTCAGGGCTTTACTCGTGACGCCGAGCCTCTAGCGCTGGCCTCTGGCGCCACGAACCTCGACATCACCCGTCGTCACGGTGGTCTCCTCCACATCCACCTCTCCATCCTCGACTTCCCGAGCGGCGGGGAAGTAGGCGTTGCGAACGTACTGCTGCACCATGCGCTGCGTATTGAAGAATGAGCCATTGAGCGCGATCGCGTAGCGCATCACCTGCGCATAGGCGAGGGGGAGGCCGTAAAAAAGTGGGAGGATGACGCGCTCGAGCTTGAGGTACATGTCGTTGGCCTCGGCCGCGGAATTGGGTTCGGTCGCATTGCCGTTACCGATCGACCAGCCCGTGACGCCCTCCACGTGCCCCTCCACCCACCAGCCATCGAGCACGCTGAGCGATGGAACGCCATTGAGCGCGGCCTTCATCCCGCTGGTGCCCGACGCCTCGAGCGGCTTCATGGGATTGTTGAGCCAGAGGTCCACGCCCGACGTGAGAAGCGCGCCGAGGTCCATCTCGTAGTTCTCGAGGTAGACCACGCGAATGCTGCCCTCCAGCTCGCGGGCCGCCCTGAAGACGTGGCGAATCAGCTCCTTCCCGCCCCCGTCGCGTGGGTGCGACTTCCCGGCGAAGAGAATCTGTAGTGGGCCAGCCTCCGCGGCGATCGCGCGCAGCCGATCGAGATCGCTGAAGATCAGGTCGGCGCGCTTGTACGGAGTGACACGGCGCGCGAAGCCGATGGTCATGACCTGCGGGTCGAGCACAGCCCCGGTGCGACGCGTCACCTCGTCGAGCAGCGCGCGTTTGGAGCGCATGTGCGCCTCGCGAATCTCATCCAGCGAGGTGGAGATGGCGTAACGCAGATAGAGATTGTCACGCCGCCACTCGGGGATGCGCCGGTCGAACAGCTCGCGGAATGGTGGCGAGACCCAGGTGACTGCGTGGACCCCGTTCGTGATGGAGTGCACTGCGTAGTTGGGGAACATCGCCTGCGACACCTCGCCGTGACGCATGGCCACGCCGTTCACGTAACGCGAGAAGCGAAGAGCAAGGCGGGTCATGTTGAGCCACGTATTCTCGTTGCCGTCATCGCAGCAGCGTGCGGCGCGCAACAGGTTGGTGCGAGCCTCGCCCAGCACCGATCGCACCTGAGACAATGAGAATCGGTCGTGCCCGGCCGGAACCGGCGTGTGCGTGGTGAAGATGCACCGACTGCGCACGGCGTCGATATCGGCATCGGTGACGTCCCAGTGCTCACGGCCGGCGAGCTGTCGCTCGAGCAGCGCTAGGGTGAGCAGTGCCGCGTGTCCCTCGTTGATGTGGAACTGCACGCCCACGTCGTGCCCCATGGCGCCAAGGACACTGGCGCCACCCATGCCGAGCACCACCTCCTGACACAACCGGTACCGGGTGTCGCCTCCGTAGAGCTGGCCCGTGAGGGCACGATCCCACTCGGAGTTCTCCGGGAGATCGGTGTCGAGGAGGTACACTGGAACTACATGACCGTCGATACCGTGCACCTGGTAGAGCCAGGGGCGGACGTGCACGGTGCGCCCCTCGATGCTCACCGTGGCGCGCACATCAAGCGTCTCGAGAAAGTCTTCCGGCCGCCAGACCACCGGGGTTTCGGTCTGCCCGCCAGCCTGGTCGAGGTGCTGACGGAAGTAGCCTCTGCGGTCCAGCAGCGTGACCGCGACCATGGGGACACCCAGGTCAGCCGCCGAGCGCACTGTATCACCGGCCAGGACGCCGAGTCCGCCACTGTAGGTGGGGATGGACTGCTCGAGTCCAATCTCCATGGAAAAGTACGCGACCGTCACGTTCGTTTCGTCGAGCATGGTGGGTCCGTGTGCTCATCGTGGTTAGCGCCTGATTGCCAGATGGCAACGGTCGTGGCAAGAGCCCGGCCGGGCGCGCGCGGAAGAAGAGTAGCGCGAGGCGTGCTCGGAAATGTAGCATCAGAGCGACCGGGGCCGGCAACCGGACACTCTCATCGACCCCTCACAGCGCCTTACGTCCGGTCCAGCAACAACTATCCCTGGTTCCGCGTACAGGGAACGCACGACTCATCCAGACACAACCGTTTCTCCCAGCCCACGTCCCTACATGAATTATTCCCTCACACTGATCCTCACCGCGGCCTTCATGCTCGGCGCGAACGGAGCGGCGCCGGCACAGATCACGGGTACCGTTTTCGACACGCACACCAGCGCGCGCCTCGCTAACGTCACCGTCGCCGACTCGAGCAGCGGCGCTACCGCGCACACCAATCAGGACGGGCAGTTCTCCCTTCCGTGCACCGGCGCCACCACGCTCGTCCTGCGCAAGGCGGGCTACCAGCTCGCGCATCGCGCGGTTGCCAGCTGCGCCGAGGATCTGAAAGTGGGGCTCGTACCCGGCGCCCAGAGCCTGAGCGCGGTGAACGTCGTGGGGGCATCCGAGCGCCCCGCCGTGGAGCAGCCAGTGGCAATCACCACGCTCTCGCTCCGGCAACTGCAGCGGAGTACGGGACTCTTCCTGCAGGACGCCATCAACCTCACCCCGGGCATCTACATGCAGCGGCGGACCATGTCCGGCGGCCAGACCATCCGCATCCGTGGGTACAGTAACGGCGGTGACGCGGGCAACTTCATCGGGACGGGCTACAAGGCGTACCTCAACGGCATCCCCGTCACCGACGCGGAAGGTCAGACAATCCTCGACGACATCGACTTCGCCAACATCGGCCGCGTCGACGTGATTCGAGGGCCGGCGACGAGCATCTACGGCGCCGGGATCGGGGGCGTGGTGAACTTCTATACCGCCCGCCCCGACCAACTCGGCACGGCGGTCAGCCAGGGAATCACATCGGGGAGCGACGGGTTGCTGCGCTCCGACACGCGGCTCTCGCGCGTGACCGACGGTGCGACTGTCGTGCTGGGATACGGGCATCAGGGCTACGACAGCTACCGCATCCACAGCGCATCGAAAAAGGATTATGGCTCGTTCCTGGGCGACTTCAGGCCGTCCGAGCGCCAGACCGTGTCCACCTTCCTCAGCTACGCCCACTCGCGCGACCTACGCGCCGGAGAGCTCGACAGCGCGAGCTTCGCCCAGGAGCTGAACGCCGGCGAGCAGCGCTACATCGACAACAACGCCCGGTCGGATATCGAGAGCTTCCGTGCAGGCGTGACTCATAGTTATCGGTTGAACGACCACGTCGAGAACGTCGCCACCGCGTACTACGGTGGGAACGTACTCGAGGACGTGTACGCAGCCGGCATCAACTCCAAGTCGAACCAGACCTTCGGCGCCCGCCTGGCATTCAACACCACCTTCGCGAACCCGGCGCTGCCGCTGCGCGGCACGACTGGGGTGGACTTCGAGAAGACCAACGTCTTCGCCCAGGGCTACGGACTCAATAACTCGGCGCTCGGCGCGATGCGCAGCGACATCGAGACCCACAACATGCAGTACAGCATCTTCACTCAGTGGGATGCGTCTCTGCCTTCGGCCTTCACACTGACGGCCGGGGCCAGTGCCAACTTCATCGAGTACGCCATCGTCGACCGGATGGCCAACACGGCCAACCCCGACCACCTCGATGGCTCGGGACGCAAGACCTTCGATCCCGTGATCACTCCCACGGTGGCGCTGCGCAAGATGTTCGGCTCGCACGTCTCGGCCTACGCGAATGTGAGCCGGGGCTACACACCGCCCACCTCCTCGGATGCCGTGATCTCCTACACCGGCGAGCCGAACGACGGACTGGAGCCCGAGCGCGCCACACAGTACGAGGTAGGCAGCAAGGGGAGCTTCCTCGGCGAGCGGCTATCGTACCAGGTGGCGCTCTTCGACATGCGTGTCTCCGACAAGCTCACCCCGCAGGGCGTCTTCGACACCGACGGCACGGTGCTGTACAGCTACACCGTGAACGCGGGCGATCAGAAGGACCGGGGTGTCGAGGTATCGGCGGGCTACGCTCTGATTGACAATCCCGCGCAGCTCGTGTCGCACGTGAGGCCGTTCGCGTCGTACACGTACTCGGACTTCACGTACAGCGACTTCCGGAGCAACAACAACAACGACGCGAGCACGGTCGACTATTCAGGCAATGACGTCGTTGGAGTCGCGCGCAACGTGATCAACTTCGGCGTCGACGCGGGGCTGCGATCGGGCGTCTACATGAACGCCACGTACCACCGCACCGACGGGATGCCCATCAGCTACGACAACGCGCACCGCGCGCCGGGCTTCTCGCTCATCAACGCCAAGGTGGGCTTCGCTCATGAAGTTGGCGGCCGCTTCACCCTCGATGCCTTCGCGGGCGGCGAGAACCTGGGCAACAGCCGGTACTACACGCAGGTCTTCCTGAACCACAAGTTCGACTCGCCCACACCGCCGCACATGTACCTCCCGGGGCCGTACAAGGCCACGTACTACGGCGGGCTGAAGGTGAGCTTCCGGCCATGACCACCAACTAGCGCGCGCACCGCAGAGCCTCATCCACCTCCGGGCTCGCCTCCAGCGACTCGAGCGGAGCACGCATCCGCCGAGTCCAACTGGGGAAGGTATCGGCGCCCAGGCCAGGCACGTTCACCTGATCCGTCTCGCCGGTGATGTCGTCGAGCGATATCCCGGCGAGCACGGCGGGGGTGGAGCAGATGAAGCGGTGGACGGCACCCCGGAGCTCCGTACCACTCGGCGGCGCGCCCCCACTTGGGAGCGCGCCGTCGGCCGTCAGTCGAGCGAGCAGTGCCAGGCGGTCCCGCTCCCGCGCGAGGCGCGCGGCCCGCTCTTCCGCACCGCTCTTCAGCAGGCCCAGTTCGCGCTTGAGGTCGATGTCCCGCTCCTGCCAGAAGCCAGCCACGGTGGGCATGTCGTGGGTATCGGCCGTGGCCAGCGCGAGCGGTTCGTAGCTGCTCGCGGGACGGAACGCGCCATCCGTCTCACGCTCGAAGAACATCACTCGAGTACCCAGTATCCCCCATTGGCCCAGGATACCAGGCACCTCGGCGGGCACGGTGCCGAGGTCCTCGCCCACTATCACCGCCCGGTGACGTAAGCTCTCGAGCGCGACGATTCCGAGCAGGTCATTGGTGGGGAAGCGTACGTATGCGCCCCGTTCTCCCGTCATCCCGGCGGGGATCCAGAACTGGCGAAAGAGCCCTAGCACGTGATCGATGCGCAGCGCGCCAGCGTGGCGTAGCGCCGAGCGCACCAGGGCGATCCAGTAGC
The DNA here is from genome assembly GCA_036565945.1 of Gemmatimonadaceae bacterium. Lineage (GTDB taxonomy): Bacteria > Gemmatimonadota > Gemmatimonadetes > Gemmatimonadales > Gemmatimonadaceae > JADGGM01. The sequence continues at coordinate 1,696 of DATCXG010000592.1, read as the reverse complement.
GATACCGGTCCTCGAAGAGCCTGTGGGGGTTGAGAGGCGGTGCCCCCCAGTCCTGTCCAATGGCTGAATAGTTGTCTGGTGGTGCGCCTATACTGACGCCAATCGCGAACAAGTTCTGGTGGGCCCACGCATCGCTGCCAGAAGCGGCACTGGCCACGGCGAGGTCCTGATAGAGTCCCATGGAGAGGCCGGCACGGCGCCCCGAGAGCGCGGCCAGGGCGAGCTGGCGGTCGAGCTCGAACTGCAGCCAGCGGTGGAAGTCCACCTCCAACTCGTGCGACTCCCTGAAGGCAGCTACCTCCGGAGAGGCGGGGTTCCGGTACGGGGCCGGCCATTCGTGCCAGGTTGGCGGCACCATTCTCGATCGCGCGAAGTGCTCGTCGAGGGCCTGAAAGAGAGCGAATGCCGTGAGCGCCGCGCCCTCGCGCTCCAGATAGACGGCGTAGGCGCGACCCCTGGGGCCGAGGGTACCGGGGTCGCCGGCGTTACGCTCGACAAACGCGCGGTGGAGGGCGGCCAGGATGGGGCGTTCGAGCGAGGCTATGCGCTCATACGCCACGTGGTCACCGGCGCGGAGCCGCGCCAGCTCGGCGCGCACGGACTCGCTCGCCAACAGGGCGCGCGCCTCCGCGCAATCGGCCAGCTCCGGGATCGCTTCGATGTCCAGATAGATGGGATTGCGGTACAACCTGCTCACCGGGTTGTACGGCGATACCTCGCCGCCCCGGTTACGGATGGCGTGCAGTGGATTGACGCCCACGAACGTCGCCCCTCGTTCCCCGCTCCACCGGGCCAGCTCGCCCAGGTCGCCGAGGTTGCCCACGCCCCAGTTCCTCGCACTGCGCACGCTGTACAGGTTGGCGACTATTCCGAACGAGCGCCTGGAGGGTGTGACGCACGCCGATGGGGCGACGATGAGCGTCTGCTCCGCCTCGCGCGTCCGGCCTTGCGAGCAGATCGTGAGGCGGAGCCGGTAATAGCCCGGCCCGATGATCGGCGCGAGCCCCACGTTCACCACCCCGCCCTCGCCCAACTCCGCCGTCCCCTCGTGTGACAGCACGACTCCCCCGCCACCAACAGCGCCACCTTCCCCTCCCCCTCCCCCTCCCACTCCCACTTCCCTCGCCACTCCCTCGCCCCCACCATCCACCTCGCTCCGCAGCTCGCACGCGTACTCCACACGCTCACCCACGCGCAGCCCCCACACATCGGGCACCCGGAAGCGGATGGTGCTGTCCCACCCATCGGCGTCCCTCACCACGCGCACCGGCGTAGTGATGCGAGCTCGCTCGCGCTCATCCAGCTCCCGCAGCGCCCCGAACGCGGCCTCCTCGTTGGGGGCATCGATCCCCATCGCCCGGAGTATGGCCACGCGCGTTTCGTCCGACGTCAGACGATGCTCGACACCCGACTGCGAGATGTACGAGGGAAGTATGCCCATCCGGGCAGCGAGGGTATGAAGATGAGGGTTCGACGCCATGCCCGTACTCTACCCACGCCCTCCGAGCGGTCGGAGGACCACGGCACCCAGTGGCGGCAGAAGCAGCCGGAGCGACTGGGGATAGCCGTGGAACGCCGCGTCCTCGGTGGTGGCGGTGTCGGGCAGCGTGATGCCGCTGCCGCCAAAGCTCGCGTCGTCGCTGGAGAAGAGCTGGGCGTAGGTGCCGGCGGCGGGCACGCCAATACGGTAGTCCTC
>DATCXG010000578.1:0-6508 GCA_036565945.1 Gemmatimonadaceae bacterium | reverse complement strand
ACCGGAACGTGGTGCTCGTGTCCCTCTGCTTCGAATGGAGGCTCGGGTCCGAAAAAAAACAGAGGTCCCGCAGCCACAACAGACTGCGGGACCTCGAGTAGCAGGGGGGGGACTCGAACCCCCGACCCCGGCATTATGAGTGCCGTGCTCTAACCAGCTGAGCTACCCTGCCGTATTCTCCCGTAATTCTCTACAGCGCGCGTAATCTAACGCAGACACCACCACAGAAAAAACCCCGGCCGACGAAATCTCTCGCCGACCGAGGTCCCCCTTCCTCACCTCACCCCCACACCAAGTTCACCCTACGGTGTCACCACTACCACACCCTTGAAGTTCGGATACGCCGACAGCGGATGGTTGGAGCAGTGGTAGTTGTACGTCCCCGCCGTGGTGAACTTGAAAGTGAATGTCTGTCCCCCGGTGGAGCCGCCGTAGGTTCCATCATCACCCGACGGAGGGGCGAGGTTGCCGGCATCCCAGACGCCATCGTCACTCACCACGTGGTGTGACGAGGGACCGTTGTTCACCCACTGTACCGACGCGCCAACCTTGACAGTGACAGTCTCGGGGGAGAAGGAGAAGTCCTTGATGCCGACGTTCGCTCCTCCAACCGGCGGAGGCGGAGGCGGGGGCGGATTCCCACTGTTGGACGTCGGAGAAGATCCGCCACACGACGCGGCAATGGCCAGCAGGCCGGTCGCCGCCAAACGCGTGAATCGCATAGTCACTCCCTGGTGTCGGTTTCCAGCCATTCAGAGCGCTGATCGCGCGGCGTGCAGTTCCCGTATGGGATCTGGAACTGCCGGCCGCGCGGTTCGCCATGGAGGCGTGACCCCGTTCGCTCCGGAGTCAGCCCGCTATCGTCGGCGGACAAGGTGGGATGTGTCCCGTCGCGCTACAATCGAATTGGGGTGAACGGTCTCCCTGACGCGGCGAATAGCTGGCCTGGGGTGGTCAGCGCAGTGGTTCAGCCGGGCTCGCCATCGACCCAGTATCGGGTGCAGTGAAACACGGTAGCGCAGGCGTCGTAGTGGGATCAGAATTGCCGCTGAGCCGCTCCACGCCAGCCTCTCGCGCAACCCCTCGAACAGGAGCGAGCGCCAGCCACTCGCTGCACGCCGACCTCTCGCACGCACCCTCGCACTCCTCCGTGCTAGCGCTATGTCGGTAACGTCCGGCCACCCCCGGGGACTTTCATGGTCAACCTGAAGCTCGCATTCCGCACGCTCGCCAAGGCGCCCTTCGTCACCCTCGTCGCGGTCCTCTCGCTGGGGCTCGGGATCGGGGCAAACGCGGCCATCTTCTCGCTCTTCGACCAGATGCTCCTTCGCCAGCTCCCGGTGTCGCAGCCGGAACGGCTGGTCAATTTATCGGCACCGGGGCCGAAGCCGGGTTCGACGTCGTGCAACCAGGCGGGCGACTGCGAGGAGGTCTTCAGCTACGCGATGTTCCGCGACCTGGAGCGAGCGCAGACCCCCTTCAGCGGCCTGGCCGCTCATCGTGCATTCGGCGCGAACGTGGCCTTCCGCGACCAGACGCTCAGCGGCGACGGGATGCTCGTCTCGGGCTCGTACTTCCCGGTACTCGGTCTGAACGCCGCGCTCGGGCGCCTGCTCACTCCGGCCGACGATCGCGCGGTGGGCGCTCACTTCGTGGCGGTACTGAGCTACAACTTCTGGGAGACGCGGCTGGGCTCCAGCCCGGCGGTGCTCGGCGAGACGATGGTCATCAATGGCCAGTCCATGACCATCGTGGGTGTGGCGCCACGCGGCTTCGAGGGAACTACTCTGGGCGAGCGACCGCAGTTGTTCGTGCCGATCTCGATGCGCGGCCTCATGGAACCGGGTTTCGATGACTTCGAGAACCGGCGCAGCTACTGGGCCTATGTTTTCGGACGCCTCAAGCCGGGCGTGTCGATGACGCAGGCCAGTACCGCCATCAACGCTGCCTACCGGCGGATTGTCAACAATGTGGAGGCGCCGCTCCAGGAAGGGATGAGCGACCAGACGATGAAGCGGTTCAGATCGAAGGAGATCGCGCTCACGGACGGACAGCGTGGGCAGAGCTCCGCGTCGCGCGACGCGCGCACGCCGCTTCTGCTCCTGTTCTCGATCACTGGTATAGTGCTGCTCATCGCGTGCGCCAACATCGCCAACCTGCTGCTCGCGCGCGGGGCAGGCCGCTCGTTGGAGATGGCGATCCGACTCTCGCTCGGCGCCACACGCCGGCAGCTCATGACGCAGCTCCTCACGGAATCGTGTCTGCTGGCGCTACTCGGAGGAATCGCCAGCCTGCTCATCGCGTACTGGACGCTGGGCCTGGTCGTGAGCCTCCTCCCAAGCGAGTCGGCAACGGCGCTCGACCTGCACCTCCACCTCTCGGCATTGTGGTTCACCGCGGCGCTGTCGATCGGGACCGGCATCCTCTTCGGCCTCTTCCCCGCCCTGCACAGCACGCGGCCCGATCTCGCCTCGACGATCAGGGCTGGCACTGGGAAGCACTCGGGGGCGCGCGCCGCGGCCCGGTTCCGGACGTCGCTGGTCACCGCGCAGATCGCGCTGTCGATGGCGTTGCTCATCTCGGCGGGCCTCTTCATCAAGAGCCTGCACAACATCAGCCGTGTCGACCTCGGCCTGAAGGTGGACAACGTCGTGACCTTCGGCATCTCACCTGAGCTCAACGGCTACGACCACGCACGCTCCCGTGCGTTCTTTGCTCGCGTGGAGGACGAGCTCTCCACACTCCCGGGCGTCACCGGAGTCACAGCATCGCTCGTCCCCCTTCTTGCAGGAAGCAACTGGGGGACCGATGTATCGGTGGAGGGATTCGAGAAGGGACCCGACACCGACGCGAACGCACGGTTCAACGAGGTCGGCCCCGGCTACTTCCGCGCGCTCGGAGTCCCGCTCCTCGCCGGCCGAGAGTTCACGCTCTCCGATGCGATCGGAACCCCGCGGGTGGCGGTGGTGAACGAAGCGTTCGCGAAGAAATTCGGCCTCGGGCGCGACGCGGTGGGTAAGCGCATGTCGAGTGGAAGGAGGGATACGCTCGATACGCAGATCGTGGGGCTCGTGCGCGACGCCAAGTACAGCGAGGTGAAGGATGAGATTCCGCCCCTCTTCTTCGCGCCGTACCGCCAGGACAGCACTGTGGGCGCGATGAGCTTCTACGTGCGGACTTCGATCGGTACCGAGCAGCTGTTACGGACGATACCCGCGGTGCTCAAGCGGCTCGACCCCAACCTGCCTGTGGAGAACCTCAAGACGATGCCGCAGCAGGTGCGCGAGAACGTCTTCCTCGATCGGATGATCGGCACGCTGTCCGCGGCGTTCGCACTCCTGGCAACCCTGCTTGCAGCGGTAGGACTTTACGGGGTGCTGGCCTACTCCATCGCCCAACGAACGAACGAGATCGGCGTACGCATGGCACTCGGTGCCGACGGGAGCCGCGTCCGCCGCATGGTCCTCCGGCAGGTGGGGCTCATGACGCTGATCGGCGGCGTGGTCGGAATCGCCGCCGCGCTCGCTCTGGGGCGTGCCGCACGGTCGATCCTCTTCGAGATCCAGAGCTACGACCCGGTGGTGGTCGCGCTCGCCGCGATAGTGCTCACGCTCGTCGCGCTGGGCGCCGGCTACATCCCAGCCCTTCGTGCTTCTCGCATCGAGCCGGTGCAGGCGCTGCGGTACGAGTAGCGGCGCGGGCGAGCGCTCCTAGGCCGCCTTCACCTTGCGCTGCCGCATCGTCTCCACGTTCGGCAGGAAGCCGGCAAGGAGACCCATAGCTGGTAGGAACGAGCATACGCGATACACGAAGTCGATGCTCGTGAAATCGGCCATCCAGCCCAGCACCGCCGCGCCGATGCCACCCATACCAAAGGCAAGACCGAAGAACATCCCCGAGATCATCCCCACCCTCCCCGGAACCAGCTCCTGGGCAAACACCAGTATCGCGGAGAACGCCGAAGCCAGGATTACGCCGATCACCACGCTGAGGACAGCGGTCCAGAACAGATTGGCGAAGGGAAGCATCAGGGTGAACGGCAGCACGCCGAGGATCGAGCACCAGATGACCAGCTTACGCCCTACCCGATCGCCAACCGGACCGCCTATGATTGTCCCAGCTGCCACCGCGCCGAGCAGGATGAACAGGTAAATCTGCGAGCGCTGCACCGAGACACCGAACTTGCTGATGAGGAAGAAGGTGTAGTAGCTGGTGAGGCTCGCGAGGTAAAAGAACTTGGAGAAGACCAGCGCCATGAGAATGGCCAGCGCCTTCTTCACCTCTCTGGGAGGGAGGGGCGAGACGATCACCGGGTCGCCCGCGCGCGGTGCGGAGCGGGCCGCTCCGTAGCGGGAGTACCACCTACCCACATTCCATAGGACGAAGATGCCGAGGAGCGCCGCCAGTGAGAACCAGCTGACGCTCCCACGCCCCATGGGGAGCACGATGAAGGCCGCGAGTAGGGGGCCCAGCGATGACCCCGCGTTCCCACCAACCTGAAACAGCGCCTGGGCGAAGCCGTGGCGGCCACCCGATGCCATACGAGCCACGCGCGACGACTCGGGGTGGAACACGGACGACCCCATCCCCACCATGGCCGCGGCAAGCAGGAGAAGCGGGAAACTGGGAGCGGACGCGAGAAGGAGCAGGCCCACGAGCGTGAACCCCATCCCTGTGGCCAGCGAGTACGGCTTCGGGTTGCGGTCGGTGTAGAGCCCCACCAGCGGCTGCAGCAACGAGGCGGTGAGCTGATAGGTCAGCGTGATGAGGCCGACCTGCGCGAAGTTGAGCCCGAAACTGGTCTTCAGCATGGGGTAGATCGCCGGTAGCAGCGACTGCATCATGTCGTTCAGCAGGTGGCAGAAGCTGATGGCACCCAGCACCCCTAACGCAGTGTGCGTCGCGTCGCCGTAATCCCTCGTTGCCGTAGCCGTCGTCACCAATGTCTCCGTAGTTGCCGCTGGATGGCCCGTCGTGGGGCCATCGTGACTCCCCAGGCACGCGCGTCAACGTCGCGAGCTTGTGCCACCGGAGCCAGATATAGCCTCCTCTCCCGCAGCGCTGAAACTACTCTGTGACGTGGTTTTGGCGAAGGCCGGTGAGCACACGCGAGAGCGTTATCTGGCGGCGGCCTTCTCAAGGGAGTGTCCGGCGTACAGCCGGCGCGTGCGGCGCCGGCTGCAGTCAGCCCCTGATCAATCGGTACCGGCGATCAACGCATCCGCTTCGATCTCCACCAGCATCTCCGGGAGAATGAGGCGGCTCACACCGACCATGGCCGTCGCGGGCCGGATGTCCCGGAAGAACTCACCATGGGCGCGTCCGACATCGTCGGAATTCGCCCCGATGTTCAGCACGTACATCCTCGTGCGCACCACGTCCGAGAGACTGGCGCCCACTGCCTTCAGTGCCGACTCGATGTTCTGCAGCGCTCTGATCGCCTGGGCATAGGCATCCCCGACGCCTACCAACTCTCCGTCGTCTCCGGTGGCAGTGGTGCCCGACACCCAGACCTGGTTCCCGATCTGGACGGCGCGCGAGTAGCCGACTAGCGGCTCCCAGCGGGTGCCGGTAGCAAAGTTCTGACGTTTCAAGCAGATGCTCCGTGTGATGGTGAGTGTACTCATCATGACGGTTGCGCGCGCTCCAGGGCACCTTCGAGATATGAAGGCTCGATACCGCCGGCCCAGTAGACGAGTGCCGCGCGGTCCGGCTGGGACGTTTCCCGTGGAGTGCGAAGAACCGGCCCGCCAGCCACAGGATGAAATTCCAACCACCCGACCCAAGTTCCATCGGAACGCGCAGCACCACGGACGTGCGCCTCGTACACCGTGCCGTCGCGGGTGCGCGTGTAAGCAGAGTGGGTATGGATGTGCTCGTCCATACCCACATCCTCAACGCAAGTGTAGAGCCGCCCTATCCCACCCGGTGTCGATGGAATGAGGTTATGGCATCGGCGATCGTGGCCGCATCGTAGCGCACGGGATCGGTAACAGGCAAGCCGGTCTCGACTTCGGCCGCCGCTATCGCCGCGCGGGCATCCTCATCCGAGAGATCGTAGGTGTTGAGCGCGATGGCGATCACCTTCGCCGGCCGAAGCGGCTCGGTCACGGCCTCGTGCATCCGGACGAGCTCGGAGAGCGGAGGGATTGCGACCCACTCCTGTTTGTTGATCGTCTTACGCGACGGCTGGTGGCAGAGGACCATGGCGTGTGGCAGCGAGCCGTGCAACAGGCCGTACGTCACGCCGGAGTAGCTGGGGTGGATTATCGACCCCTGCCCTTCCACCAACACGATGTCAGCCTCCGTAGCCGCCTGCAGCACCAGACCCTCCGCGGCGCCGGAGATGAAGTCGGCGATCACAGCGTCCACCGCGATGCCCCACCCCTCAACCAGAATGCCGGTCTGCCCCGTCGCGGCGAAGGCCACGCGCTCGCCACGCGCATGCATGGCGTCACGGATCTGAAGCTGCGCCGTCATCTTGCCAATGTTGCAGTCGGAGCCCACG
>DATCXG010000538.1:0-2312 GCA_036565945.1 Gemmatimonadaceae bacterium | reverse complement strand
CGATCACCTCCATGATGATCGCGCCGAGGAGCGCCGAGGCGGGAAGAAGGAAGTTGTAGTCCGCCGACTTCAGCATGCGTAGCACGTGCGGTATCACGAGTCCGACGAAGGCGATCACGCCCACCATGGCCGTGGCCACGGACACCATGATGGTGTTGACGACTATCAACTGGAGGATCAGCCGCTCGGGATTCACGCCCAGCGACGCGGCCTCGTTCTCGCCCAGCATGAGTGCGTTCAGCGACTTGCCGTAGCGGAGCGACCAGGCGAAGCAGATCGCGAAGCAGATCCCGATCAGCTCCACGCCGCGCCAGTCGGCGGTGGTGAAGGTGCCGAGATTCCAGAAGGTGATGTTTCGTGCTTGCGGATCGCGCGCGACGTACGAGAGGAAGCCGGTCCCCGCCGCGCACACGGCATTGATCGCGATCCCCGCGAGAAGGAGCGTGAAGACGTTCACCTTGCCGAACGACGTCGACAGCCGGTAGACGATCATCGTCGCGGCGAACGAGACGGCGAACGCCGCCACCGGGACCGCGAGCGAGCCGAGTGGCGTGGCGAAGGAGAGCGCCGTGCTCTCGCCGAAGACGAAGACGATCGCCGCGCCGAGCGCGGCGCCGGCGGAGGTACCCACCAGCCCGGGCTCGACGATCGGGTTGCGGAAGAGCCCCTGCATCAGCGTGCCCGACACTCCCAGCACCGCACCGGTGAGCCCGGCCACCAGGACGCGTGGGAGGCGCAGCTTCAGGAAGACGTTGCGCCCCAGGTCGTCGGCCGCGACCGACGGGACCCACCCCAGCCCCTCTCCCAGGTATCGGGCCATCCGCTCGGGAGAGAAGGTGAAGGCGCCGATCGCCGCCGACGCACAGAGCGCTCCAACGAGCAGAACGCCGAGCAGCAGGTAGCTCTGCCCGAAGGAGAGACGCCGGAGCATCTCAGGGGTGGAGCATCGCGTGCAGCTCGCGCACCGCCGCAGGTGTGCGGGGGCCGTAGTACATGATCTTCTGTTCGTCTATCCGGTAGATGCGCTTGTTGCGTCCCGCCGGCGTCAGTGCCACGCCCGGCAGCGTGGCGAACTTCTCGGCGCTGCCGAAGCGGTCGAATCCGACGTCGGTCGCGATGATGACATCCGGCGCGGCGCGCGCGATGAGCTCCGGTGTGAGGCGCATCATACCGCCCACGGAGTCTATCGCGTTCTGGCCGCCGGCCCAGCGCATCAACTGATCCGCGGTGCTCCCGCTCTTCACCGCGAGGTAGTTGTTGGCGATCTGCCCGAAGTGAATGATGAGTACCCGCGGCCGGCTCTCGCCCGACCAGCTCGCGGTATCCGCCCAGAGCTGGTTCATCCCGGCCTTCCACTCCGCCAGCACGCTGTCTGCCGCCTGCTCGCGGTGGAAGAACTCTCCGAGCCGCGTGAGAAGCATCTGCGCGCTGTCCACCGTGCCACCGGGGCGCATCAGCGTGATCGGTATGCCGACCTTCTTCAACTGGTCGAGCACCGCGTCGGGGCCCACGTTGCCGTCGGTGAGGAAGACGGTAGGCTTCATCGAGATGATCCCCTCCGCGCTGAGCGCGCGGTGGTATCCCACGGTAGGGAGCTCCCGGATCTGCGGTGGGTAGACCGACGTGAGATCCACCGCGACCAGATCGTGCTCCGCGCCGATGGCGTAGATGAACTCGTTGATCTGCTTGGAGACGCTGACGATGCGCCTCTCCTGAGCGTCGCGCTCGTGACGGTCGCTCTGTCGACCGCAGCCAGCGACCAGAGTGATGGCCAGGATCGCGATCAGCACGAGCGGACCCACGCGCTGACTCTTCCGATGAAGTGATGGCATTCTCATGAGCAGAATTACGTCCTGGCCGGTCTCGGCGTTGGGCTCCCGCACACTACACCACCCTCACGAGCATCGCGACCCCGATCGCTACTCCGATGGCCACCGCCATCCAGCGCATGGTCCCCTGCTTCAGCTTCCGTCCGATCCTGGCGGCCAGGTAGCCGCCGGCAATCGCACCGATCGCCATGGTGATGGCGGCATGCCACACGACTTCCGCCATCACCACGAAGTAGATGACGGCTACCCCCTTGATGGCCACGCTGTAGATGTTCTTCATCCCGTTTGCGGCATGGATGTCCCGCAGGCCGAGCAGCCCCAGCGCGGTGAGGATGAGGATCCCGAGTCCCGCGCCGAAGTAGCCACCGTACGTGGCGATCAGGAGCTGAACGCCGAGCGCCAACGTCAGCCAACCCGCGCCGCGCTTCTCGCGCTGAAGCGTCGTGAACCGCTTGACCAGCACCGGCTCGGCCGCCATGAGCA